>JBDNGJ010000107.1:0-51775 GCA_041689365.1 Virgibacillus sp. | reverse complement strand
TTACTTGGTTAAAAAGATGGTAGTTTTTCAGTGGCCTCCTCGCTGTCCCACAGGAGTCTCGCATATTCCAACTGCTAGTTTAGTGGTATAAAATCTTGTTTTTTTAAGTTCTAGTGAGCAAAACCCAGCGAAGGAAATACACGTAGACTCCTGTGGGAGCTGAGGCCTAGATGAGACTACGCAGCGACGTAGGAGCAAGGAGGCTCATCAGCCGCCCTAGGTGCGCGAAGTGTATTTCCGAAGCGGCATAATAGCACTCAAACTTTTTAAAAAGTACTTTGCATTTTATATCAGCTATGTATTAGATCAAACCATTGAAAATGAACGTTCTAAACATCCTTTCCTGTTATTATTCGCCTTTAAAGTGGAAAGTTTCTGTTATGTCCCAGCCTCTTCTTATATCAAACATGCTAATTTGAGAAGATATTAATCACCATGCTTACGCAATTTTTCTTCCACCTCATTAATGCTTATCATTTGCGGTAGATCTTTACTAACTTTCCAGCCGTCATCTGTTTTAACAACACGCATCTGGCCATAATTTGTGATGGTTGGCTTTTCGCCTGTCTCCCCAACACGTTTAAATTGAATTTCAATATGATAATTAAGACTTACCTCGGTTTCGGTCTGTGTATTACCAACTTCAAAAGTAATATTCTTTACAGACAAATTACTTTTTGTTTGTTGAGATAATTGACCAACATAAAGAAGTACTCCCTGCGTAAATTGGAGTTGGTCTTTTGTAACATAGTCGGCAACTTTTTCTTCAATTTCTTCAGTACTGGAAAAACGTTCCTTATCCGGATCATAGTTAACATTAAATAGTTCTTGCTTGAATTTAGTAGCTACATCAATAGCCTTTTCAACAGCCAAATCTGTATTTAATTCTTGAATTTTTTGCTTCAATTGATCATTTTCTTTTTCAAGTTTATCAATTTTTTGTATCAGGTTTTCCGCTTCTGCAATCTTTTCCTTATATAGTTTGTCACTCTCATTCTTAAAATAGAACGATACAACAATAATAAAAAGAAGAAAAATTATAATACTTAGATATTTTTTATTAGTCATTATCTTAGTCATGCCTCCTTAGCAATGTTTGTAAGGTGCTTAACTTAAGATAGCCTTTTCAGCAGTTTACCTATATCACCCCAGCCATATGCTGTTTCCTGATATGTTCCTTCACCAATAGTTGTTTCTTCTTCCCCAACAGGTTCAGCTTGAAATCGTTCATAAAAGCGACTGGAAGGATTCTGTTTAAGCACCCAGACAAGGAGAGATTTATACCCTAATCCCTGCATCTCTTCGCTGAAAGCCTTTAGAAGTCTTCCACCCAAACCCTTTCTTTGAAACTCATCCAACAGATAAATTGTGTAGATTTCACTATCATAGTCAAACCGTTTCGTTCGCTCCGGTCCGCCAGAAACAAAACCAACAATCCTGTCATCGTTGTGGATGACAAGTGTACATTGTTCTTCTTTTTGGATACGTAAAATGGTTTCCCATAGTGCCCTGCGATTTTCATATGTCATATTGGATATATCCTGTTCATCAAGTAAATCGGCATACGTGCTTTTCCAGCTGCTTACATGAATATCTGCAATCGCTGCAGCATCACCGTAAACAGCCTTACGAATAGTAAACATGTGTTGACCCCCTGTTATCATCAAAAACATTCCATCTGATTAATCTATTTTTACATGGTAAAGAGAAAGACTGTCGCAATAGCTCCTAATACTGCTACAATGACATTCAGACCTAAATAAGCCAGAACAACAGCGACTGCCCCGCCAAGTAATCCAATGTGTGGCTGATCTGGTTTAACGTTTAATATACCTGGAAAAATAAGAGCTCCTAATGCCGCAAAAGGTATTGCATTCAGCCAGCGATTCACCCAATCCTTAAACTGCAGTTTATCCACGATAAATGCGGGTATAGCTCTTGGAATCATTGTTACGAGTGCCATGCCAATTATAATTGCAAATATCATGATTGGTCCTCCTTCAGTAAAAATACGCCACTTAATCCACCAAGAACCGTACCAAACACAATTGCCCAGCCTTCACTCATGAACTGGCTGAAAATCGTATTTATCAGCATTGCAATAATAGCTATAAGCCCAATTCGTAATTCCTTTTTGACCGATGGTATCAAAAGACCTATAAACATAGCATATAATGCAATACCCATGCTTTGGCTTAGCTGCTCAGGAATGACTTCACCAAGGACTCCACCTAAAAACGACCCCATAATCCATGAAAAATATGCAGTTAAAATGAGTGCTGTATAGAAAAGAACTCCTTTTTCCATCTTAGCTTCTTTCGTATGTAAGGATGAAACTGCAAACGTTTCATCCGTTAAACCCAATGATAAAGGAACTTTCCAATTCCGTCCAACTCCCCGTAATCGATTCATAAACGATAAACTCATTACGAAATGACGGAAGTTAAGGACAAATGTAGCCACAATAATCTCTACTGCCCCCGCACCTACTGCAATCATGTTGGCCCCCATAAACTGGCTTGCACCAGCAAATACCATGACGCTCATTAATGTTAATTCTGTCAGTGACATTCCAGCCTGCTTTGCCAATACTCCATATGTTAAAGCAATTGGCAGGTATCCCAGCATAATCGGAAATCCCACTGCTATACCTCTTTTGATCATAAATGCCGATGATGATGTGTTACCTTTATGTATAGCTTTAGTAGTCATAGCACTTCCACCCTCAACTTGAAAATTGAAACAATTATAACGCATATTCTTAATTTTACAAAGAATTTAAATCGGAAAAATAAAGTATTGACAATTAATGATTTAACCATGTATAGTCGGATTAATAATTTAGGCTTAATAACTTATTCGGGAATGCGAAGTAGAATTTTTCCAGGCAGCAACTAGAGACAGGGCATCAGGTGAAAGCTTTGGCAGGAAATAATTCGAATTACACATTCGGTTTAGCGGATTTTTCATGAGAGGATGAGAGCACATAATTGCACTCATCAATCAGGGTGGTAACGCGGAGATAAAAGCTTCGTCCCTATTAATAAGGGATGAGGCTTTTTTTATTTTAGCAAAAAGGAGGATTACTATGTTTCCAATAAGCCCAAAGCACACCCCCTCACTTGGCGAGTCCATAATATTTTTTATTTTTACAATAGGTCTGATCAGTTATTTTCTTATTGGCCTTGGAACAAAACCACACATCCCAATCATGATTGCAATCTTTATACTGGTTTTATACGGCTTATTGAAACATATTACGTTTAAAGATTTGGAAGAAGGCATGACTGCTGGGGCTAAGTCCGGCATGGGAGCAATTTTTCTGTTTTTACTTATCGGTGTTTTAATTAGCAGCTGGATGATAAGTGGTACCATTCCTGTTTTAATGAGTACCGGATTTTCATTCATTGGAGGTACCTGGTTTTATGCTATTGTATTTGCAATTACAGCAGTTGTTGGCGTTTCGCTTGGCAGCTCATTAACAACAACAGCAACAATCGGTGTGGCATTCATCGGTATGGGAAGCGCAATGGATGCTTCCATGGCAATAACAGCAGGAGCAATTGTTTCCGGTGCTTTTTTCGGTGATAAAATGTCACCATTGTCTGATACGACTAACTTAGCTTCAACAATTGTTCAAGTGGATTTGTTTGAACATATTAGGCACATGAGTCTAACAACCATACCTGCATTTATAATTTCATTTATATTATTTGTTTTCTTATCCCCCAATGACGCAATAACCATGGAAAACCTTGAGGCATACAAATCAAGTTTAGCTGCAACTGGGTTAATTCATTGGACATCGTGGATACCACTGGCCATTCTGGTATTGGCTACTATTCTTAAAATGCCAGCATTTATTTCTATAGGGGTAAGTAGTGTAGTGGCAACTATACTCGCAAGTATAACAAGTGGACTTGCCTGGTCAGATATATGGTCAATCTGGTTTAATGGCTATACTGCAAATACCGATTTTGAACCTGTTAATAGCTTATTAACCAAGGGTGGAATTAACAGTATGCTCTTCACCATATCACTTGTAATTCTTGCACTTGGTTTTGGTGGATTATTATTCGTCACGGGAATTGTCCCATCAATACTTCAATCATTCCAGGAAAAGATGAAAAAGGTGAGAACAATCATTCTTTCAACAGCTGCTACGGCAATTGGTGTGAATGTACTAATTGGGGAACAATACCTTTCCATAATGCTTACCGGTGAAACATATAAAGGAGTTTACCATGAGGCAGGATTACCCAATAAGGCCCTTTCCAGGACACTGGAGGATGCCGGCACTGTGATTAACCCGCTTGTACCGTGGAGTGTTTGTGGTGTCTTTATTGCTGATGTTCTTGGTGTTCCAGTATTAACCTACTTACCATTTACGTTCTTCTGTCTTATAAGTCCAATAATCACAATACTATTTAACGGGAAAGCATTAAGGTAAAAACACAATTGCCGGATTGCGTTGCAAATTCTGCCACTTACGGAATGAGGATCCGCCAAATCAATAAACCGGATCCTCATTCCGTTAAAATATAGTTTCCTCACTAATTATTAAGGTTAGTAGCATTTTTCTCTCCCAAAAATGAACCCGTTACTTAATTAAGGGGAGCTCTCTAGTATAGATACTAACTTTCGTAACCCTTCCAGCAATCTCGGGGACGGCCTGCAGTAAAGCGATTCCTCTAATACATGAATTTTCCCTTGCTGAATTGCCTTCATTTCATCCCAGCCGGGGCGCTTCATCACAAGTTCGGGTTTCATTTTTGATTCTTTTACACCTACCCAAACCATACAGATATGGTCAGGATCACGTTGATAAACGTCCTTCCAATCTGTTTGAACACTGGCTTCATTTTCCGTATCAAAGATATTCCTTGCTCCGGCAAGATTGCTAATCTCGGTAAGCCAATTAACATTGCCAGGGGTGAAAACTGGTTTTGGCCACCACTCCCAATATAATGACGGCTTATATTCCCGCATATTTGCCTGTTGACGGTAGGCAGTTATTTCATCACGAAAAATTTTCGCTTTATCTAACCCAAGCTGTTTCTCACCTAGAACGATGCCGACCTTTTCAATATCATCTGCTATTTCATCTAAAGAATTAGGATTTAAAATAATGTAAGGCAAACCTTTCTCATCAAGTGCTTCTATATTTTTTTCCATTCCAGGAACACTTAATGAGGCAAGCACAATATCAGGATTTAATGTTTCCACCTTATCCATATTTATCGAAAGATCCGGGCCAACCTTGGGCAGATCAAGAATTCCAGCTGGCCAATCTGAAAAATTATCCCTGCCAACCAATTCATCAGTTTTTCCAAGGTATTCTACGATTTCTGTATTACTCGGACAAATGGATACGACTCGCAACAACTTCTCCCCCTCATCTAACTAACATTATCTGTCTTGGTCAGTAGTAAGTAATGGTCCATCTTTTGTTACCACTACGGTATGTTCGTATTGAGCAGAACGCCCTTCATCAATCGTACGCGCTGTCCAATTATTTGAGTCCATCTTACTTTGCCAGCTTCCTTCATTAATCATTGGTTCAATAGTAATTACCATTCCTTCTTTTAAACGTAACCCTTTATTCGGCAAGCCGAAATGCGGTATATGTGGTTCTTCATGTATTGTTGGACCAATTCCATGACCAGTGAAATCTCTTACAACAGAAAACCCTTCTCCCTCTGCATAGGTTTGTATGGCGTGACCAATATCGCCAATTCGACTACCCACTTGCACCTGTTCCAGCCCTTTGTATAAGGAAACTTTTGATACGTCTAATAACTTTTGACCTGCTTCATCGATATTTCCAACTGGATAAGTCCATGCCGAATCGGCAAGTCCACCATTTAAGTTAACAACCATATCAATCGTTACAATATCACCATCAACAAGCTTTTCATCCCGTGGAAATCCATGACAAATCTCATCATTTACAGATGCACAAATAGCATAAGGATAACCGCTGTATCCTTTTTGTTCAGGTGTGGCACTATGCTTAGCCAGAAATTTTTCAACGAATGTATCAATTTCCTTTGTTGTAATACCCGGCTTTATCATGTTGGCAATTTCTTTATGACATTTAACGAGCAGGTCACCCGCTTTCTGCATTTTCTCGATTTCCCGTTTACTTTTTCGTGTAATCATATTTCTTCTTCCCTTCAACGTTTGTAATTAAAATATATATAGTATGATTCAGCATTTTAAAACATCACAGCTACTATTTCTGCCACCATAAATTGTATCATATTAATCGTAACTTTTGAGAAATATCACTCCAAATTGACTATAACGCAGAAAATGCAGAGGAGCAAATCAGCCCTCTGCACTTCATTTTAATTAATATCCGCCGTAGCCGCCACCATATCCGTATCCGCCGCCATCTGTATATGCGGTACCGATAATGATTAACAATATAAATAAAACGACTAACAGCGCAAAGCCTGAGCCGTAGCCACCACCACTCATAGAATTCCCTCCTCATATTTTCAAGATCACTATAATTTATGCACTTGATATGGGTTTGGGAAGGGCGACTGCTTGTATCTGTCTAGAGATAGTCTTTAACGCTATATATTTTTCCATTCTCAACACTTGACTCATCCGTCAAAATATTAACAAGTACTCCTCCAACTGCATCAGTTTCATTTAACAGGTTGTTATCTTTATAGCTCCTAAAGGTATCAACTTCTATAAATTCATCTTTATTGCTTTCTCTGATTTTCGTTTGCATTTGGGTATCCATTACTCCAGGACTGAACGCAATAACTTTATTTTGTGTTTTCAGTTCATTCTGTTCCAATGCAACTGTTTTCGTATACATGTTAATGCTTGCCTTCGTACTGCAATACGCACTCCACCCATATACTGGTCTATCTGCTGCCCCTGAAGATATTGTGGTACCAATAAACTGTACATCCTCATCAGTGGCTTTTTTCAGAAATAAATTCATCAGTACCATTGGAGCTACCGTATTTACCTGTACATGATATGCCAGGTCAGAACTTTTTACATTCATGGATTTATCGATTGGTTCAAGAACCCCGGCATTATTAACTAAGTAAACAATTGATGGCTCTTGTGAAAATATATCATCACTTATTTGATCAAACGTTCTTTCTATACTTTCCAGATTCCCTAAATCACAGGCGAAGTGCTGATAGGTTACATTATTCTGGGATGCACATGCTAGCAGCGAGTCATTTTTACTGCGGGAAATACCAACCACATTTACGCCAGATTCCATCATTATTTTAGCAATTGATTCACCTAAGCCTCTTGATACTCCAGTAACTACTGCAAACCTCATCAATAACCCTCCTTTTAATAATCTCTCCCTTTGGGAAAAGGTTTATTATTTCTTATTTATTTCTGACCAGTAATGAACTAATGTTTCCATTCCTTTATCAAAACTATCGAGTGGGAAACTTTCATTTGGCGAATGCAGCCGATCATTTGGCGTACCGAAACCTAAAAGCACAATCGGCATTTTGTAAATATCTTCAATCCATTCAACAACTGGGATAGATCCTCCCATGCGAACATAAACCGTTTCCTTACCAAAGGCTTTTGTATAACTTTTTGCGGCCTTTTCAATAAGCGGATTATTCGGCTCCACTTTGTATGCTTTTGCAGAAAGCTTTTCCTTAACAACTTCTACTTTCACACCGGATGGAGCAACATTATAAACGTGTTTCTCAAGCAATTGCTGAACTTGATCAGGATCTTGCCCGGGAACAAGACGGCAGGTAACTTTTGCTGTAGCTGATGAGGGAATTATTGTCTTGGTGCCTTCACCCTGATAGCCACCATACATTCCATTAATTTCAAAAGTTGGCCGGGCCATTGTATGCTCTTTTGCAGTGTACCCTTTTTCTGACGCTGTTACATTTACCCCAGCTGTTGAACGGTAATCTTCACCTTGTACTTGTTTAATTAATTCACGTTCCTTATCGGTTAATGGTTCAACTCCATCATAAAATCCATCTACTGTAATTACTTCATCCTCATTTTTCATCGATGTTAGTATATGGTTCAGCGCCATAATTGGATTTCGAATTGCCCCGCCATACATTCCTGAATGCATGTCATGATCAGGTCCTGTTACGTTTATTTCAATTCCAGTAAACCCTTTTAAGCCATATAAGATGGTAGGTTGATTTTCAGCAATCATCCCTGAATCGGAAATAACGGCGAAATCCGCGTTAAACTGATTCTGTTTGTTATGAAGAATACGGTAAAGATTTTCACTGCCAACCTCTTCCTCCCCTTCTATACAAACTTTCACATTTAAAGGTAATTTCCCCTCTGTTTTCATATATGCTTCAAAAACAGCAAGATGCATAAATACTTGCCCTTTATCATCGCTTGATCCACGAGCATACAATCTTCCATCACGCACTTCTGGCTTAAATGGGTCACTTTTCCACTGGTCAATGGGATCAACAGGCTGAACATCATAATGACCATAAAATAAAACCGTTGGTGCATCAGGGCCAGCCTGATTGTACTCCGCATAAACCAGTGGATGTCCACCAGTTTCCTGCTGTTCCACTTTATCAAATCCGATATCATTTAAATAAGTCTCCAGAAAGCTTGCCGCTTCTTTAATATCGGTTTTATGTACACTATCAGTACTTACACTTGGAATCGATAAAAAATCAATTAATTTTGATAACAACTGTTCGCGATTTTCAGTTAAATAGCTCAATGCTTGTTTGCTCATCGTTACATTCCTCCAGTTCTTTTTCTATTTTAGCATATTCTAAGTACCTAAAACGAACTTTGCAGATTGGCTTAACCAGATTTTTAAAGTCCTTTGTTGATGTTCCGTTTGTTCTGCTGATGTATCTTCTGTTATGTTGATGTTCGCGCCTCATCTGCCAATTCCGCCCTCGGGTAAGCTGAATAATCTGCAGGACCTCATATATTCTGAAAACTGAATAATATGGCATGGAAACTGAATTAAATGGTGGGAAGACTGAATCGTACTCCACGTAGACTGAATTATCTCCAAAACAGCTTAATAAAGACTGAATAATACGCAAGAAGACTGAATCGTCGTCACCTCAATTGAAGCCCCGGTAACTTTACAGTAAAAAAAGACAGCCTCCTCAGACTGTCCTTTGCAAAAAAAATTATTTCAATGCTTGTGTTAAATCTTCAATAAGATCATTAGCATCTTCAATTCCGACTGATAAGCGTACTAATCCATCGGTAATACCCAATTCTGCACGTCTGTCTGCCGGAATCGATGCATGTGTCATTTTCGCTGGAACCGATATAAGGCTTTCCACCGCACCCAGACTTTCAGCTAATGTATAATACTGGACACGGCTTAGTACCTTTTCTGCTTCGTCGCCACTACCTACATCAAATGATATCATGCCGCCAAAACCGGTTGTTTGCCGTTTTGCTGTTTCATGGCCTTTGTGTGTTTCGATTCCTGGATAATAAATGGAACTCACTTTTTCATGCTGTTGCAGAAATTCAACAAGCTTTTCAGTGTTTCGTTCAATTGCTTCCATTCGAATAGCTAGTGTTTTAATACCTCGCATGAGTAACCAGGAATCCTGTGGCCCAAGAACTCCACCAGCTGAATTTTGGATGAAGTGAATATCTTCGGCCAGTTTATCAGAATTAACTGCTACCAGACCTGCCACAACATCACTATGGCCACCAATATACTTGGTTGCACTGTGCAATACAATATCGGCCCCCAAATCAAGTGGCTGCTGCCAATATGGTGTTGCGAAAGTATTGTCCACGATTAAAAGCAAATCATATTTTTTAGCAATCTCTGCCATCTTCTTAATATCTGTAATTTTCAGCAAAGGGTTTGTAGGTGTTTCAATATATAAAGCCTTCGTATTCTCCTTAATCGATGCTTCCACTGTTTCTGGAACACTTGTGTCTGCATAGGTGTGGTCTAGATTAAATCGGTTTAGAACACTTGTCATCAAGCGATATGTCCCACCATATACGTCATCCGTCATCACGACATGATCACCCGAGTCAAGCAGCATCATAACCGAAGTAATTGCAGCCATCCCGGATCCAAAAGCAAATCCTGATTGGCCATTTTCAAGTTCTGCGATAACTGTTTCAAGCGCATGTCTTGTTGGATTGCCAGTACGTGAATATTCATATCCGCGATGGTTACCAATCGAGTCCTGTTTATATGTGCTTACTTGATATATTGGTACCGATACGGCTCCCGTCTTTTCATCACCAGTGATGCCGCCGTGAATCATTTTTGTCTTCGCCCGCATGTGTAGTTCTCCCTTCACAATCTCTTATTTTGGGTAAATATCTTTACTTAAATAACGATCACTGCCATCAGGAAAAATGGTAACAATCATCGTTCCAGCCTTAGCATTCTCAGCCTCTTGCAATGCTGCGTACATGGCTGAACCTGAAGAGCTCCCCACCAGCAGTCCTTCTTGTGCAGCAAGTTTTTTCACCAAATCAAAAGCATTAGTATCAGAAACAGTATGCACGCCATCGACAAGTGACTGATCAAAAAAGTCCGGCAAAAACTCCATACCAATACCTTCTGTCTTATGTGGGCCAGGTTTGCCCCCAGCAATTATTGATCCCTCTGGTTCCACGATTATCGACCTGATTTCCGGATTCTTCTCTTTTAAATAACGGGAAGTTCCCATAAATGTTCCACTAGAACCTGCGCCTGCAACAAAAACGTCAATCTCTCCATTTAAATCGTTCCATATTTCAGGTGCAAGTGTTTTATAATACGTCTTGGGGTTAGCGGCGTTAGAAAATTGCTGCGGGGAAAAGCTGTTTGGTATTTCCTCCAATAATTGCTTTGTCTTCTCGATTGCACCACGCATTCCTTCACTACTTGAAGTATGCACAATCTTTGCTCCAAGTGCCTTCATTAGCTGCTGTTTCTCAAGACTGAATTGTTCAGGGACACAGAAGATAATCGACAAATCCCTGTCAAGGGCTGCAATTGCCAACCCAATCCCAGTGTTTCCTGCGGTTGGTTCAATCAGCGTCCCACCCTGTTTTAATTTTCCACGAGAGAAAGCGTCATTGATGAGTTCAATCCCCAGACGGTCTTTTACACTACTGCCTGGATTATAAAATTCTAATTTCGCATATAAACGAACCCCCTTTGGAAGGGGGAACTTCGTTATTTCCAATAGTGGTGTTTTTCCGATTAACTGGTTAATTGAATGGTATATCGCCATAACCTTCGCCTCTTACTCTGCAAAAACTTGGTCCCAATCATCTTTTTCTGCCAGCATATCATTGGCAATTTCTTTCGCGCCTTCCAAGCTATGATTAGCTGCCCAGCCACATTGTACTTCATTACATGCTGGTACTTCCTTTGCTTCCAAGACATCCTGCAGTGTTTTTTCCAATGCATCAAGGACTTGATCATAATTATCATTATTTAAAATAGCTAGATAAAATCCAGTTTGACACCCCATAGGCCCAATATCCAGAACATTGTCCATGTGATTCCGGATATTTTCCGCCATTAAATGCTCAATGGAATGCAGACCAGGCATATCCATATGTTCCTTGTTCGGTTGTTTGAATCGAATATCATATTTATAAACTTTATCACCATTCGAACCCGATGTTACACCAACCAATCGTACATATGGTGCTTTTACTTTTGTATGATCTAGGTTGAAACTTTCTACATTCATTTTTTGTGCCATGATAAATCGCTCCTTTTTATTTTTTTACAGCTATAATTAACCAAACGAAATCATTCATTTGTTCAAACTTAACATGGAACCCATTTGCTGTAAAAATACGTTGTAGTTCACCTACAGTTGTATAGTATTCTCGTTGCAGATCTTCAGCTAAGTCCGCAAACCCCTGTCCATAAGCCTTCTTTATCATAATTTCCTTGTGCTCGTTGGATTCAAACACTGTATCCGCAAATACAATCTTCCCCGTGGAAGAAAAAAGCCTGGCAAATTGCTGAACAGCGGCGTCTTTTTCGTTATCTGTTAAGTGATGAAAAGCATAAGTACTTACAACTGTATGAACTTGCTTTGAGAATTTAGGATAATCCATAAAATCACCTTCATATAAAGGCAAATCAGGTAATTTCTCAGCAGCCTTATGCCGCATCGATTGTGAAGGCTCTATACCAGTAACACGATAACCTGATTCCATTAATTTCTTTGATAAATTACCTGTCCCAACACCAAATTCCAGAACATTACCGAAAGCACATTTGCTTACTTCATTTAAAATTACATCATAATCTGCAAAAACTGCTTTATATTGTGGGTCAACACCTGCTACACTCTCATCATATGAGTCAGCCCATTCATCAAATACACCTAAAAACTCTCGACCCATTTATTCCAACTCCATTATATATCAATTCATAGTAAACAACTATGTTTAATATGGATTATATGTTTAAGAATAGCATATGTTGACTTTAATTTCAAAACTAAAGACGAGTGCTCACTATTAAGTGGCACTCGTCGTATAAAAGTTAGCTTTAAATTGTTAATCCTGGTTTTGCGGGAATACACGTTCAATCATATTACCCATTTGGTCAAATAAACCTTCAACTGGATCACCGTTATTCGCATCATCTGCATAGTTATTAGCTAAATCAAAGAAATCAGGGTTTGTTGAAACATACACATTGTCGACATCATTATCAACTGACTTGACTATTTTTGATATTTCTTGCTTCACTTCGTCAGTTAGCTGATGTCCATTATTGTTGTTGTTTCCGTTATTTCCATTATTCGTAAGTCCATTATTTTCACCATTCATGTTGCCACCGTTATTACCATTCATGTTTCCATTGCCATTCATGTTACCAGTGTTATCTCCATTGCCGTTATTCATTCCATCAGTGTTACCGTTATCTGTATTTCCATTGTTGCCATTATCCAATTCTGCAGCAACATATGCGTTATTGTCAGTCTTCAGCACATATGCATTGTCGACACCTTTAACTTGATTAGAAATTTTATCTGCAGCTTTTTCAGCCAGTTCGTACTGATTTTCTCCATTTCCTTGTTGCCCATTACCATTGTTGTTTCCATTATTTCCATCATTGTTCATATTGTCTGTAGCGTTATAACGAGTCTGTTCCACATTGTTTCCATCACCATTTTGACCTTGCTCATTTCCATTACCGTTATCTCCCTGACATGCTACAAGTGCTATCGATATTACCACAAAAAGGCATAAAAGTTTCCATTTCATATAGCTTATCCTCCTTACTATTTTGCCTTTAGTATGTGGCAGTAAGGTTATTTTATTCGCTTAACACAAATTGGCAAGCACACCAGTTTTGTCATAGACAATAAAAGAGTCATTCGGGAAACCTATAAATAACCCTTACAATTAGAGGAGGGCAAATAATGCAAATACCTGATTATGATAAAGCCTTGTATTATACGTTGTGGGGCCAATGGGATGACTTACTTGTTTTGATGGTCCGCACGAACGATGACATGTTATCCAAGAAAATCCAAATATTCCTGCACGCTTATCATTACTCACTTGATCAAACTAAAGTAGTTGAATCACACGACACCCTTCTATATTATATAGACCACGCTATGAAGTACACACCCGCAGCAGTAATGGAAGTATAAAGAAAATGCACCAAATCTGGTGCATTTTCGTTTTTTTATTATTAAATTTTTAATGTCCGTTTCCCTTATTACCTTTATTGCCGTGATTTCCATTGCTATTGTTCCGTTTATAATATTTATTTTCGCTATGTTTATTATTTTTATGTTTGTTTGAATTATCTTTATGGTTATTATGTTTAAAATTTGAATTATCTTTATGGTTATTATGTTTATGTTTGTTCGAATTATCTCTTTGTTGCTTATGTCCTTTAGCTTTACCATTGTTATCTTTCGCACTTATATTGCCTTTTCGATCATTTTTACCATTAGAATTAATCTCACCATTTTTTCCTTTTAACTTGCTGGGATGTTTAGCTTGATTTTTTTCTTCATGGTTGTCTTTTTCAACAGGTTGGGCAGTTTCATCACCATTGCTCTTATTTGGTGTAACGGACTCTGAATGATTTTGGTTTTTATTATTATAAAAAGAATTTATTATAGCTTCTTCCTTCTCATTAACAGGATCTCTTTTATCCGTATCCACCTCGGAAACATCATCCGTTTCCTGTGATTCAGCAAGGGTTGTTGCCATTAGTTCATTCATTGTCTGTTTATTTTCTTTAGCCTGTTCACGTAAATCTGCAGGTACTTGAAATGTAGCAATTTTCCATTCTGTTTTATGATCTGAAAAGTATTTGTCAACTGTATCAATAACTGATATTTTATTGGAATCTAACATGTAGCTGACCCCAACAAGCATGTTCTTTCCATTTTTCAGTAAGCCAGCTTTTTCACTTGTATTCATAATGTTATCGATGACGTTCTTTAATTCTTTTCCTCTATATTTGGAAAGCTGCTTAATGAGTACTTCAGCATCATCATTCAATGGATTGATTGATCGTACTTTCAGCTTTTCATTAACTTCCAGTTCAACACTCGGATTAATATCAATATTTACATATGCGTATGTTTCATTTGAATTCATGATAAAGAAAAAAGGCATTACTAAAACAAATAACATACACGTCATAGCAATTAAACGAACGGGAACTTGTTTGTTTCTGCCGGAAAATTGATTAACTAATAAATTCATTTTTGTTACCTTTGGCTGAAAGTAAACTTCAGCACCAATTTCAGCATCATCGATCGGCAGAGCTTTTTGGAACGCACCATCTTTTTGCATAACAATTGTATAGCGGCGATGCTTTTCCATAACGATTCCTTTATTCACTAACCCACCCCCTTAAGGTACTCCTTAAGATATATATAATCCTCATTTAAGACAACGAATATCGCTAAAATAAATTTCCTGTTTCGTTCCAACGTTTTTTTACTTACATCCACTTTTTTCACTAAATCCTTAATCGGCAGCTTTTTCTTCCTGTAAACGTACTCCCGCAGATCAGGATCATTATAGAGTTGTTTTGCTACCGCTATAGCCGATTCACGAGCATCCTTATGTTTGGGTGAAGCCTCTGTAAGCTCAACCAACGATAGTTTGTAAACACGCAGCTTCTCCTTGAAATCGGTAATTTCTTCCCTGCGATGCCATGCTTCTTGTTCCTGTTGGTATATTTCCTTTACAGCAACAATCTCTATAGGGTTTTCCATCTGTTCCTCATCAAAGTTTTCGTCCAATGATGTTGCTACGGGCGTCCTTTGAACATACCGTATGTAATCTATCACTTTCCTCTTCACAACTAACTTTGAAAAGGATAGGAATGAACTGCCTTTGTCAGGAGAATAGGATAAAATTGCCTCATTAAATGCAGCTAGACCAATACTAAATTCGTCATCTTTCTGTGGATCAATATAACGTTTGCAAACTTCTGAAACACTCTTGGCAATAAACGGCTGATATGATTTCAAGAGATAATTCTGTAACGACTTGTCTCCTTGCTGGACCGAGGCAATCATTTCTTCGAGAGGCATTTTTTCTACAGGCTGACTCATCATTAGGCTGTAGCACCCCCGGTCATTACAGATTTCGTTTTATTGTTGCACTTTTTGGGTGTAGTTAGTAAGGATTTATTATTTATCATTTCATTTTTAGTTAATATATTATATTTCATGATGTAACCACCATCTTTGTTATATATTTTTTCGTAGTATTTCGTAGATTAAGCTTAACGTACTAGTCCATATGTTGCTATCTCAGAATAATTACAGTTTGTTTAAATATTCATTACTTATATAGTATAACAACCATTAGATAAAAAGTGGTAAACGAAAAAAAGATGCCTAATAAAAGACATCCTTTGTTTACCGCTACTGTATTATAATTCAGCTATTATCTCTTCCCTTGAATTATAGCTTTTCTGTCCCTTTAACACTTCAAGGTCTGTGTCAACGTAAATATCGCCTTCAAACCACTCGACTGATTGTATAGTATCGGGATTTATTAGGAAGAATTTATCCCTAGCAGGGAATTCATCCATGTCAACGACAAGAAAGCGTACTTTCCAGTATTCATCATCAAAAACCATGTCCACAACTTCGCCAATTCTGCCATTGTTTGCATGGACTCTATTTTTGATGGTTTCATTGACACTTCGTAAATCATGTTCATCTTTATATTCATTAATCTGAAGCTGATCCCGCAAATTATCTTCAGCTACGATATCATCATGAATATGTGAAATAGGGTGATCCTGTGCACCCCATAGCATACCACCTAACCAATATCTGCTCCATCCATAATAACCGGTTAACGAAGTCTCCAGATCTTTAGATATAGATACCTCTGCTGGTACTGACGGACTATTTCGAACTGTATCTTTATCATATTCAACCTCGACTCGCTCTTCCTGTTCGTTCATATTCACGAAAGCTGTTGGCGATAACAGCACATTTCCTGATGGCAGCCATTTTCGAGTATCTACAACCGCATAGCGTATTGCCCATTTTTTGTCATCAAAGTATAAATCGTGAATCTTTCCCATTTCACCATCAGTAGCATCAATATTATATTTTAGTAATTTAGAAGTTAAATACATCATTATAACCCCTCCTTGCGTTTATAATTCAAATACCCTTCAGGTATTGAAATTAAACAGAGGGGTTATTCATTATGCTGGTAATAGTAATCTATAGGTATAAACAGCCCTACACGCCCATGTGTATCATGAAACAATGTTGCAAACACAACCCCAAGAACTTTGCCATTCTGGTTTATAACCGGACTTCCACTACTCCCCCGATACACTGGAGCATCTATCATTAAGACCGGCTCTTCCCAATCGGTTAATGACGTATAATCAATTATCGTTCCCTTATTAGCTATTCCATTAAAATTCAATGGGTTACCGATAAAATAAATCTGTTCATTCTGCTCAAAAGTAGTCTTATCAGCTAACTGCAAGTGTGGCAGATTTTCACCATCTACATCCAGGACTGCAAGATCAACTGATGGAAATGTATCAACAACATCTGCTGAATATAACCCTTCATCAGGAAAAGCAACTGTAACGGAATCCTCCCCTTCTACAACATGATGATTGGTTAAAATTGTACCATCAGCCGTAATAGCAAACCCTGTTCCTCTACTGTCGCCTGTCTCAATTGCAACAACAGCTTCTTTATATGTTTGGATTTGATCCTGTGTTGACAATTTTGCTGAAGTTATTAAAAAGTCAATTGCAGGCACCGAAAACGTTTTAGGAAGGAGTGCCACCACATTAAACAGCATTACAAGTGCAATTAGCCAAAACGCCCACTTTGGAAATGGACGCTTTGGCTTAGGGTTTTGTTCCTGTTGAGCCTTCGCTAATGCCTTTTGACGCTCAATTTCAACAAGTTCCTTTAATTCTTCTTCATTAAATTCTTCATATAGATCTTCATCAATAACATCATGGTCTTTTTTTTCGTCTGTCATAACACACCCCGCAGAGCTGAATAATTACACTGCTCGTTTTGATTTCCCTTGTTGCATCTGGTACATATGATAATACAAACCTTTTTCGCTGATAAGTTGAAAATGGTTACCTTGTTCTTTTATTGTACCATTTTCTAATACAAAAATTGAGTCTGCTTGCTGAATAGTCGATAATCGATGTGCAATGACAAGGGTTGTTCTCCCTTGTTTTAAAACTTCCAAAGCATTTTGAATGATACTTTCTGTCTCTGTATCGATATTGGCTGTTGCTTCATCCAGAATGAGGATTGCCGGATTAAATGCAAGTGCGCGGGCAAAAGATATTAACTGACGCTCACCAAGCGAGTAAGTCGTGCCTCCTTCAGATACCTTTTCATCGTAGCTATCGGGTAATTTTTCAATAAACCGATCTGCTCCTACCGCTTTTAGTGCACTGATTGCGCTAGCTCGAGAAATGTTTGGATCACTCATTGTAACATTGGAAAGAATCGTTCCAGAAAATAAAAATGGATCCTGAAGCACGATTCCCATATGTCCTCTAACCTGTTGCCTGGACCACTCCTGCGTACAATTCCCATCGATTGTTATAGTACCTTTCTGCGGATCATAAAAACGGAAAAGCAAATTCATGATTGAACTTTTGCCAGATCCTGTATGGCCAACAAATGCTGCTGTTTCTCCAGATTTTATAGTAAAAGAAATATCGTTTAGGACATAATCTACATCATTGTACGCAAATGACACATGATCAAAATTAATTGCCCCACGATATCGGTCAACTTTGTCATTGTTTACCTTTTCTCCATCATGGTCCAATAATTCAAATACCCTGTTTCCAGCAACACGTGCCTGTTCAATTAACGGAAGCTGATTCACAATATCCTCCATTGGTTCAAACAGCCTTGTTAAATAATCGACAAATGCATAGAGCACCCCGATTGAAATAATACTTCCCGGTTCCAGTGAAAAAGAACCAAAGTACCAAATGAATCCAACAAATGCCAGATTACGAAAAACAGTTACAAGATTATATGACGTTAACGCACTTAACTTAACCAGTTTTCGTTGATACGTATAGTGCCGTTCATTCAAAACATCGAAATCATCCTTCGTTTTCTTTTCCCTGCTAAATGCCTGAATAATTGGCATGCCCTGAATTGCTTCGTTGATATTACCATTGATTTCACTAATCGTCGCGCGAACAACCCTGTTATATTTCGTGCCAAAATGTTTATATAATTTCATCCATCCATAAATTAGTGGGACTACAACTAAACATAATGCAGCCAGCTTCACGTCCAAAATAAATAACGCGACGAAAATCCCAGCCATATAGATAACACTTGTTACCACGATTGATAAGACCCTTTCATACAAATCACGAATTGCTTCCGTATCATTTGTAACCCGGGAAACAATTTTCCCGGCAGATTGCTCCACATAGTAGTTAATTGGGATTCGTTGTGTATGGGCAAAAATATCATTACGCATTTTTCGCACAATCTGATTAGACGATTTCTGTAATAGAAATGTCTGATAAAATTGAAAGAACCCTGCGATAACAAGCAAAACCATATATAAAACCAATAGAAATATAATCGGTCCTTGTTCAGGCTTGAAAAACGGGTAAATTTCTGACATGGAAAGTTTTTCACCTTCATATGTCAGCGTTTCATCTGCCGTTTTAATAGTTATCTCTTCACCCTCTGAACTACGCTTACCCTGTAATGGAACAATTTCATTCACAAAATAATAATCGCGGCTTACTTGAAAAACAGTAGCACTGCCTAATTTATGATCCGAATCTTCTATGCGGTCAGCTCGTTTATACAATTTATCATTGTAAGAAACCGTATATTTGTCATCATTGTTTTCTACCTGCGTCCACTTACCCTCTACACCCAGAATATGTTCATCAATTACTGTTTTTGCAATTAAAGGCCCGGCAAGTTCGAGTGCAACAGCAATGATCAGACAAGCTAGCCCGATTAAAATACCCTTTTTAAAATGTAACGCATATTGAAATAGCCGTTTCTCAGTCGATGCTTTCATTAGGAGGACACCTCCCCGTCTTCTAATTGTTGCTGCTGGTATTGCTTCTTGTACCAGCCATTCAGCTTGATTAATTCCTCATGTGTTCCCTCTTCTGCAATTTTTCCATCTTCAAGCACAATAATATGGTCTGCATGTGTTACGGCCGACATACGATGTGCCGCAATAAATGTCGTTTTATTCTTGCGTTCATTACGTAAATGCTCAATAATTTTCGCCTCTGTTTTCCCATCCACAGCAGACATCGAGTCATCCAATATTAAAATTTCCGGATCTTTAATAAAAGCACGTGCTAATGCGACTCGTTGCTTTTGACCTCCAGATAACGTCACACCGCTTTCACCAACCTGTGTATTTAGACCATTTGGAAGCTGCTTCATATCCTCAAGGAAATGGGCGAGCTCCATGACACGGTAAATTTCCTTATCAGTTGCATCTGCGTTACCGAATTGAATGTTTTCACGAATGGACTTGGAAAACATCATCTGATCTTGTGGTACGTAGCCAATCCATGCCCGAATTTTCTCCAGACTTATTGATTCCAAGTCAACCCCAGATATTTTTATAGTACCAATTAATCCTGGATACTGCCTGAGCATTAATTTAAATAAGGTTGTTTTACCTGCTCCTGTTTTACCAACAACACCAATCGTTTGCCCTTTTTTCACAGTAAGCGAAATGTCGGTTAACTGATTAATGTTTGTTGTCGGATAGGAAAAAGATACAGCATCAAAATCAATCGTATTTACTTCCTGAACAGTTTGAGGGTACTCCGGATTTGTAATATCCGCCTGATAGTCCAACGTATTGTTAACCCTATCCAGCGAAGCATTTCCTCGCTGTAATATATTAATTAGCTCTCCAACAGCGAACATTGGCCAAATTAACATCCCAAGATAAACGTTAAACGTGACCAGATCACCTAACGTTATCCTATTTTCGAATACAAGCAATGCCCCATATCCCAACCCAATCGTATAGGATAAGCCGACAAGAATTTTCATGGTCGGTTCAAACAAAGCATCAATTTTTGCAACTTCTATGTTTTTTTCGTAAACATCATTCGTCCTGGAATAAAAACGCTTCTCATCCTGTTCCTCCTGTACAAATGCACGGATAACACGGACTCCCCGAATAGATTCAAGCACTTCATTATTCATTTCGCTAAATGCTTCCTGTGCCTTCGTGAAACGTGCATGAATTGCAGCACCATATTTGTTCATAACTATCGCCATGATTGGTAATGGAGTTAAGGCTGCCATTGTTAAACTCCAGTTGATCGTAAAACCCATCATCGCTACAATCATCAACATAAATATACTGGAATCCACAAGTGTCAGGACACCAAACCCGGCGGTAAGGTTAATTGTTTTAAGATCATTTGTACTTCGTGCCATTAAATCGCCCGTACGGTACTTACCATAAAAGGTTGGTGTCATTTTCAGGAAGTGATCCATCATCTTGCTACGTGTCCACCTCTCCAAAATAACCGCTCCTCCAAACAACGTATAATCCCATAAAAATGAAATTCCGTAATGAACGATTGTTAAAATTAAATAGCCCGCAACAACCATTACTAGTAATTGCATTGTTAACGTTTCAAATTGTATTTTATCGATTACATACCCAATCAGTTTTGGCGGAATCAATCCAATTGCACTCGAAATAATTAAGGCTATGATTGCAAACGTATACCTTTTCCAATAATGCTTAAAAAACCAATCCAATTTCTTAAAAACCTGAAACATATTAATCACCTACATCTCTCTCTAACAGCAGCCTTCTGAGCAGAAATAAAAAAGCACACGCCTGTGGCATGTGCTTTAAAGGGAATAAATCATACCCCTCATATATTACAAAAAGGCCACAGACATGCGTGACCTCATAACTATAAAATAATTATAGTTAGCTATATTTTACCGCCCAGAAGGTCACACCAAATATAAAATTTTGTTTTACATGAACCATTTTATTTTCCATCGATATGACCTCCTCTCTTTTTTTAAGATACTCAATAATTATAGTATTAAGAAAATTTAAAGTCAATTACTTTTTTAAAAATTTTAATTCTTTCTTCAAACAGCACTTCAAAAAGTCGATATAAAAGCATAGGCTGTTTTCTAAAGGGTTGTTGTGACTTCGATAAACTGCGACACAGATCAAGGTAACATTTCGTAGTAATTAGTATGGCTCTCTGACCACGCAGCTGGAATATACTCGCGCACCTAGGGCTCACCACGAGCCTTCGACGCATCGGACGTGCTAGTGCAGACGTTGCCACAGGACGTGGCGTACTTAGGCTGCCCCGCTCGCAAAGAACGCTCACTGCGGGGTTCTTAGACTTCGCTGTCCCACAAGAGGCTCGCGCCTTCCAGCTGCTGGTTTAAATGGTTAAAATCCTGATTTTATCTGTCCTAATATATAGTTTGTTAACTATTAAGATATAGTGAGCAAGATCCAGCGTAGTGTACTTCCGGAGCGGTGTAATAGAGCTCAAGTGTTTTTCCCACATATATCATCAGTCTTATATCTACTACTTGTGAAGCTTCATTACTTGGAAAAAGCATTAATCTTTTAGAAAACAGCCAATATAAACAGCAGGGGGAATTGCATTGTTAGGCAAAACAAAAAAACGTAATAATCTTGAAGAACAATTGAATACAGCAAATCAAAAAATACAACAATTGGAGCAGGAAAAAGAACAAATTAAGAAGGACAGTTCACTTTTTTTAAACCAGTTTGAGGAAGACTTAATACATACAATCAACCAGCACGAACATGTGAATGGGCAGCATCATGAACTGGAAGACTTAATAATTCATATTAAACAGCGATTTGAGCAAGTTCAGTCAATTGGCGAAGAGTCAAGTAACCATTCCAAACGATTAGTTGCAAAAGGAAACGAGCTTGTAAATTCCTCTGACTCTCTCTCTAAGCAATTGGAAGAATACCAGCAAATTATGGTGCAGAATCAAGAACTTATGAACCGTCTGGAAACCCAGATGACCAAAACAGCTGGAAGTATGCAAGAATTAGGAGAACATTCCAATACGATTAAGGAAATTGTTCAAGTCATAAGTGAAATAGCAAACCAGACAAACCTATTAGCCTTAAACGCGTCTATTGAAGCTGCACGTGCAGGCGAGCACGGTAAGGGTTTTGCAGTTGTAGCTTCTGAGGTCAGGAAACTTGCAGAAAATACTGCTGAAAGTACCCACCATATTGATGAGGTGACAACAACAATTCAGCTTAAAATCCAGGAAGCGGAGCAGGATACATATGAAAATCAGAAGACACTCCGCTCTTCTACAGAGAATAGTAACAAAACAGTAGAAATGCTGGAACAAATGGGGACGATCGTAAAGACTGTTAAATCTAACACACAGGACGTATTGCAAGATATAAATAACCAGAATGAACTTACAGGAGAAATGGTAAGGTACATTGAGGAGACCAACGATTCGTTTGATACGATTAAACAAGCCATAACCCAGCATATTGAAGATGCAAGAGTTGTCGATAAACAGCTAGCTTCAGGTGTTGAGGGTATTAAAGGAATCTCATCGTCTTAATGTAACAAATAGAGAATGACCCTAAAGTCATTCTCTATTGTTTATATTAGTATAAGGTATAAAGATTATTTTTTTGCTGTGATCCTTCCCTGCTAACTCCGAGGTCAATCATCTGTTCTACCTTTTTCACGGATACATTTGTTGCTAGTGAAATTTCTTCAACTGATACATGTGGCTTCTTAACTATAAAGCTTCTAATCCGGTCACTTTCTACTAAACATGTCGTACACATCATAAACGGGCCTGATTCCATTTGTTTCTTACATAAACGGCAATTTCGAATAATCTCTCCCATTTAATCACCCCTTACGACTAATTAGGGCTATTCTACACTAATCGACAGGATCTAACAATATAATTTTAGGAATTTTTAAAAAATGAAACCAAAGTCATATTGCACGTTAAAAGTCCCGGAAACATAACATCTGCAATGTACATAAAACTGCCACAATTGATTGTGATTAATCTCACATTTTTTAAATAGAACGATGAAAATATCATTAATAATGATATAATCTAATTGCAAATTATTTTTAACATGGATGTGAATAATATGTTATTAAAAGGCCCTTACAAAAAAATTGAACCAGCATCTGGTGCTATCATCATGGCGAATGGCATTTTTCTGATTGGAGCGGTTGATGCCTTTCCAGTATTGGATATCCAACTAGGTAAATACTTAGCATTTATTTTGCTTGTTGCCTGGGTTATTATTTACAAGGATTTATCAATCCAGTTCTTTCATCGTGATTTTCTAGTACCCTTTATTCAAAACCCGGTTAACTCTTTTGTTATTGGGACATGGATTGCGGGTGTATCTGTCTTATGCAATGTATTTCTGAAATACTTTCCTGAAATTCTTCTGATGACCCAGGCAATAGCTATATTGAACACATTTTTATGGTTATTCTTTTTGGCAAACTGCTTCTATAATTTTAAGCAATTATTATTTGATCATAAAGATTTTCCTGTTCACGGTGCAATATTGCTATCAACTGTTGGTACCCAGTCCATTATTGTTTTATTAAACAACGTATTTTTTCAATTTCCGTCATATTTTTCTGAATCTGTTATTATACTTGGCCTTATTTTTTATTTAGCAGGTGTTCTGTTAATTGCTAATAGATACCTGCGACACAAAAATTGGAATCTAGCTGATGATTGGGCCAACACAAACTGTATTATTCATGGTGCCTTATCAATTACAGGATTGGCAATTGTAACAACAAATACCTTTACACCAACGTTCGTTATCTTCTTTTGGGTATTGATATTTATATTGTTAGTTACTGTTGAAGCAGTTGAATTAGTACGTGCACTAATTAGAATTAAAAAATATGGATGGAACAAAGGAATTTTTACTTATCATGTTACCCAATGGTCACGTAACTTTACCTTTGGCATGTTCTATACCTTTTCTTTAGTCATGCAGCGAAACCCTTACTATCCTGTTCCGGATTTACTATACAATTTCCAACTATCATTTATGGCTTTCTGGGCATGGATTGTTTTATTAGCTATCTTATTTGAAATTACTATCTTTATAAAAGCGAGACTTACTGAAATTTATTAGAAAACTTGGCTTGTCGCAACCCTAGATGGCGAAAGCCTTATTTTCACTTATGCAATAAGAAGCAGTTGTACATTTTTATGAAAATACCTCTCTAGCTTGATTACGAATTCATTGTAATGATAAATAAATGGTGGCTCCGCATTCGGCGGCCACATTGCTTTCTTATCTGCATAAATACCTCTCTACCATGGTACAAACCGTGGTAGTTTTTATTTGACTCAAGGCATGAATCCTCAGCAAAATTTTTATAGCGATAATAATTTATCCGATATTTTCACATACTAACTTTCAGCAATTGTTTTCAGCAGGAGGTACATATGAGAAAAAATCGTCGCCACAAAACACAGACTAATTCTATCTTCCCTATAAAAATCGAAAAATTTGAGAAGCTTCTTAAGGATAAGTTTGAGAACAACCCAGATTTGATTTTTTCTACATTTGAAATAGGAGAAAAGAAGGTTTGTGTTTTTTATTTATCCTATCAGGTTCAAACGGAAAGACTTGATAACTTTTTATTAAAACCGTTACTGAATATTAGTGAGTTGAGCACGTCCAATATCCTTAACGAAGTTCCTATTGGTGGTGGGTCGACTACAGATACACTGGAAGATATGCTGGAAGGTCTATTGATTGGTAAAGTTTATGTGTATGTAGAAGATGAGGGTAAAGCTGCTTACTATTTAATCATTAGAAAGGAATCAAGGCAACTTGCGAAGTCGGAAAACGAATCTGTTGTATTAGGACCCCAAGTAGCTTTCACCGAATCGCTCATAACAAATCTAAATGTTATACGCTGGAGTATAAGGTCTACAGATCTTGTGCTGGAAAAAATAATGATTGGAAAAAGATTTAAAACGGAAGTTCGAATGATTTATGTGAAGTCCATTGCAAACGATGAACACGTTAATACGATGCGGCAAAGACTGCAGGAATTGGATATTGATAAAGTTGAAGACAGTAATGTACTTGCACAGCTAATTGAGGATTCTTCGTCCACAATTTTTCCTCAGTACTACCTAACTGAGCTGGCGGATCGCTTAAGCTATACTGTTTCACAAGGCCGGATAGGTGTGTTGGTCGAGAACAACCCACAAGCGATAATAGCTCCTTCCACTATTTTTAGTTTCTTTGAATCAACAGAGGATATGTATATGCGCTGGAACGCTGGATCCTTTTTACGGATTCTGCGGTTTATTGCTATGTTTATTTCGATAATACTTACACCTCTTTACGTTGCGGCAGTCACCTATCACTATGAGCTTATCCCTCCACGGGAACTTATAACAATTGGGCAGTCAAGAGCTATCGTGCCATTTCCACCGATAATTGAAGCGTTATTTCTGGAATTTTTAATTGAATTATTACGGGAAGCAGGTGCAAGACTGCCAACTAAGGTTGGTCAGACAATTGGTATTGTTGGCGGTGTCATTATTGGACAGGCTGTGGTACAGGCTGGATTAACCAGTAGCATTCTCATTATCGTGATTGCTTTAAGTGCTCTTGCTTCTTTTACTGCTCCCAATTATGAAATGGGAACTACAGTACGGGTTATTCGTTTTCCAATGATTATATTGGCTGGTATGTTTGGTCTCATCGGCATCGTGTATGGTCTGTCCTTTTTAGCAATTCATTTGTTAAAACTGAAATCATTGGGGGAGCCCTATCTGTCACCAGTATACCCATTTCGTTGGGATGACTTGAATAAAGCACTATACAGAGTGCCCCATGCTTATCAATATAAACGGTTTCTCTCATTAAGACCTAAAGATATATTTCGTTTTAAAAAGCCTGAGGCAGTTAAAAAACACGATATAGATGAGTAGGTGGTTCTATGGAAATAAACGTTAAAGTTAAAGAGAGCGTTCGTATCCGAGCATTCTACTTGTTTTTTATTATTACATCGATCCAAGTAGGCGTTGGAATAATGGGTGCTCCAATGTTTATATTTAAAGAAGCAGAACAAGATTCCTGGTTATCTATTATTATCGCGTTTGGTTACGTACTGCTTGTATTATTTGTTATGTTTCGCATATTGGGTCAATATGAAAATGCTGATATATTTGGAATTCAAGTGGATATCTTTGGTAGATGGCTGGGGAAATTACTAGGGATAATTTATATTATTTATTTCACCGCTGCATTGTTATCCGTAATACTGACGTATATCGATGTTGTTCGAGTTTTTATATTCCCGGAAATAAGTTCGCTTATCCTCGGTGTTTTACTTGTTTCCCTAATAATTTACTGTCTTTATGGGGGATTCCGCGTAATTGTAGGCGTTGTGTTTATATTCTTTTTTTCTGCACACTGGCTTCTAGTTCTTTTATATGAGCCGCTCATGAGAATGGACCTAACTCACTTTCAGCCATTTTTCCAAGCATCTTTTACCGAGCTGTTAAAGGGTGCAAGAGCAACAGCATTCACTTTTGCGGGATTTGAAATACTCTTTCTCGTCTATCCATTTATTCAAAACAAGGAAAGCGCTAAATTTCCTGCGTATTTTGGTGCGTTCTGGTCTTTTGGACTTCTCCTCATTGCCACCGTTATTTCAGTTGGCTACTTTAGTGCAGCACAATTGAGGGAATTGGAATGGTCTTTATTATCCCTATTCAAGATAGTGTCCCTTCCATTTGTTGCGCGTTTTGATTATATCGTTGTTGCAGAATGGATGATGGTAGCTTTGCCCAATATGATATTGCTAATGTGGGCTATTACGTATGGAATGAAACGAATGTACAATGTTCAACAAAAAAGGACGTTAATTATAACATCATTTATCCTTCTAATACTTATTTTCTTCATGTCCAATCATAGTATAGTCATTAAACTAACCGACCTTGTAGCTAAAATTGGTTTCTGGCTTGTTTATGTCTATCCATTCCTGCTTTTACCAATTGTATTATTTAAGAAAAAACGGGATAAGGATAAGAATAAGGGAAGTGAATCTGGATGAAAAACACTTTAAATTTAATTGTTATATCTTTGCTATTAGCATTCCTAACTGGCTGTGTGCAACCTAAATCGATTGAAGACCTTGGTATTATTAATACTCGTGGTGTCGATTTATTGGAGGATAACAAAATAGAAACAACGTTAGTAATTTATAAGTTTGATTCCCAGAGCCAAGAGCTTTCAGCAATTGTTTCGGGGGAGGGTAATACAATTAAGGGTGCCCGCAAAAGTGCGAACTACAAAACAAGCTTCCAGTTAACCCCTGGACAAATTCGTGTTGAACTGTTTGGAAAAGAAGTTGCTGAGAAAGGACTATTGAGTTTTGTAGACACACAAATACGTGATGCCAGAGTGTCGGATACTATGTTTCTGGCAGTAAGCGACACAACAGCAGAAGACGTAATTACACAGGGTAAAGAAGGAGCAGCCGTTCACATAGGTAAATATTTATACGAACTGATTGAACAAAATATTGAGGACAACATTATTCCAAGAGTAACCTTGCAGGACTTCCTGCACATTTATTATGATAAAGGTAAGGACCCGTATTTGCCTGTTTTATCCACTAAAACAGATTCGCCTTCATTATCAGCTATTGCACTATTTCAAGATGATAAATATGTTGGTCAACTTCCTGTAAGGAATGCATTATTAGTGAATATTTTTACCAAAACTATCGAAAATGCATCTCTGGAAGTGGAATTGCCAATGAAACCTTTTAAACAACATATGAAAAAGAACAAGCAAGACGAAAGTGATGATGAAAAATTATATGCTTTGATGAAGATATTAAAAGGTAACAGCAAAACAACGATAACGAATCAGCAGAATATGAAATTTGAAACAAAAATAACCTTCGATGTAATAATTCATGAGATATCAGAAGAAATAGACTTCAAAAAGCCTAAGGTTAAAAAACGTTTCGAAAAAGGAGTGGAAAAGGATTTCAAACAACAATTTGAACAACTGTTAAAACAATTACAGGAGTTAAACTCCGATCCTCTTGGATATGGTACAATTTATCGGGTTAATAAGCCTGGTGGTAAACTAACAGACGAAGAATGGCATAATAAGTTTCCAGATATAAGTGTGGATTTCAAAGTAGACTTCACCATCAATCGTCATGGGACAACTCCATAATTAGAAAACATGGCTTACCGTTAAACGGATTCTTATAAGCTTTGTTTGCATTTCTTAGAATCCCTTATGTGCAAGCTTAAATGGAAATGGCAAAACCAAAGTTTTCTAAAAGAATGTTGTTGTTAACAAAAGATGTATACTGCAACGTAATGTGGAAAAATACTCTTATTATCTTGATGAGTTAGCGTTTCACCCCATTTAAACAGAATTTGGTGTATCATTATCCTAATGAGTGGCCATTTCACGCGAACAAAATTCGGGACTCATAAGCATGATGAGTGAGCCGTAAACTTCACTACGCCACGTTCTATATTAGTTCTTCGGAGATTTATTAAAAACGGAAAGAGGCTGTGACAAAAGTGTTTTAGTCAAAGAAAAGTCCGAACTAAGATTCAAATTCTAGAATTCGAATAGTTCGGATTTTTGCAGTTAAAAAGGTGCAATTAGTTTCTTACTGGAGATGTGCAACTATAGTGGCATTCACCAAAAGGCTTGGTGAATGTCTATTTTTTTAATGTTACAGATTAGTGTAAACTGCGAATTAAACTATGGGTGGCCAATTCGTAACATTTAGTGTGGCACTCTACCTACGCAGTTGGAATATACTCGCTTTCCGTGGGCTCACCACGAGCCTCCTCACTCGCAAAGAACGCTCACTGCGGGGTCTCTTATGCTCGCTGTCCCACAGGAGTCTCGCATATTCCAACTGCTGGTTTTAATTGTTTAAAACTTTTCTTATTCATCACATATGCGTTTATAAATTTAGTTAGCAAAACCCAGTGTAGGAAATACACGTAGACTCCTGTGGGAGCTGAGGCCTAGATGAGACTACGCAGCGACGTAGGAGCAAGGAGGCTCATCAGCCGCCCTTGGTGCGCGAAGGTATTTCCGAAGCGGTATCATAGCACTAAAACCTTATAAAAAGAACTTCGCATTTTATATCAACTACGTATTAGATACAGCCATTAAAATGCACATTCTAACATTCTATCCTGTTATTATTCGTCTTTAAAGTAGAGATTTTTAGTTATGAGATCACCCATGATATTCGTCGCTCTCACTAACGTCATCAGATACTAATCCGGATAACACGTGTACACGTAAAATATATCCGACTAGCTTATCTTCTTCATTTACAACGGCAAGTGGAAAACTTGATTCCAACGCTTTTGGAATAATATCATTTATATATTCATCTTTTGGAACTACCGTAACATCATCACGTAAAACATCTTCAAGTGATTTCTTTTCTTTTAATCCTGAAATAGCATCATCAATCGTCACTATTCCTTTCAAATGACGTTGGCGATCCACAACAAATACACTGGATATACCATTCTCTTCCATTTCTTTTCTGGCAACATTTAAGCCATCTTTCATGGAAACAAGTGCATTTGGTTTAATCATGACATGTTCCGCCTGAAATACTTTTGAACGGTCTATATCCTTTATGAAATCAGATATATAGTCATTTGCCGGATTTTCAATAATCGCTTCTGGAGTATCCACCTGATTGACCTTACCATCTTTCATTACCGCCACTCGATCACCCAATTTAAACGCCTCATTAACATCATGCGTAATAAAAATGATCGTTTTTTGTAAACGGTCCTGTATATCAAGCAATTCAAGCTGCATCTCACGGCGAATTAACGGATCCAGCGCACTGAATGGTTCATCCATTAAGAGAATATCCGGGTCATTTGCAAGTGCACGCGCCAAACCAACACGCTGTTGCATACCACCAGACAGTTCATCCGGATATTTGTCCTCGTACCCATTCAACCCGACAATATCAATATTCTTCTGTGCAACTTTTCGCCGTTCTTCTTTAGAAATATTACGTATTTCCAGGCCGTATTCTACATTTGCCATGATAGTCCTATGGTTGAAAAGACCAAAATGCTGGAAGACCATAGCAACCTTTTCCTGTCGAACCTTTTTAAGCTGTGAACCGTTAAATTTAACGATATCTTCCCCATCAATAAATATAGCTCCGTCAGTAGGTTTGTTCAATAGATTAAAACAGCGAATTAAAGTTGACTTCCCACTTCCTGAAAGTCCCATGATCACAAAAATTTCACCTTGTTTTATATCCATAGAAGCATCATAAACACCAACAGTATGGCCAGTTTCCGCTAGTATTTGATCTTTTTCCATACCGGCTTTTATTTTAGGTATAATAGATTTTGGTTTAGAACCAAAAATCTTTGATACATGCTCAAGTTTAATTTTAGTAGACATTAGCTTGCCCTCCTATGCTTCTGGAGCTTGTCGGCTACCCCACCAGTAATACGATCAATAATTATTGCTAGAAATACAATACTTATCCCTGCCTCAAACCCTAAGGCCATATCAATTTGATTTATCGATACAAGAACTTGTTCACCAAGCCCCTGGGCACCAACCATTGACGCAATTACAACCATTGCCAGTGCCATCATTGTTGTCTGGTTTACCCCAGCCATAATTGTCGGTAGTGCTTGTGGCAACTGAATTTTAAGAAGCATTTGCCATTTTGATGAACCAAACGATTCAGCTGACTCGATTACTTCTTTATCAACTCCACGGATTGCTAGTTCTGTCAGTCTGATTACTGGCGGCACTGCATAAATTAATGTAGCAAAAATTGCCGCGACATTCCCGAGATTAAAAAAGAATATTGCCGGGATTAAATAGACAAAACTAGGCATCGTCTGCATCGCATCCAAGATCGGACGCATTACGGTTGAAAATCCTTTGCTGAAGGCCATCCATACACCTAAAGGAATACCAATTGCCAAGGAAATAATAACCGCTGTCATCACAATAGCTATTGTTGTCATCAAATCTTCCCATAAACCGAATGTGCCTATTAAGAATAAGAATGCCCCATATAAAATACCTGATGAGACTGATTTAAAATACCAGCCTAGTAAAGCGACTAATAATATAAGTAGCCACCATGGCATCCATACTAAAAAGCCTTCAATACCGTTTATGATCTGTGTAGAAAATAAATAAATAAAATTAAACAAACCTTCGAGTGATTCATCTAAAAAATCTATAAAACGTGCAACATAATCACCAAAATTTGTTGATATATCTGGAAAAGTTCCCATTAACAACACCTCACTTATTTTAAATTAATTAGAAAAGCAGCTAACCAATAGCGGCCAGCTGCTTGTGATTTACTACATAGAGTCCTTGACTTTTTTGGCCACGTCTTCAGGAACCCAACTAGTCCAAACATCTTCATGTTCGTTCATCCACCACATTGCTGCGTCTTCTGCAGAAACATCTTCATTTGCATCCATATAATTTAGTGCATCCTCAGTTAGCGCACTGCTTGTTTCATAATTACTTAAAAAGTCCACAACCTCTGGTGCTGCATCAGGTATATCTTTATGAACAGCAACTGCTACATCATTCGGTGGCGCTGCAGTTGCTTTTGTTTCATCATAAATTTCCTTATCATATTCTGGTTCCTGTAATAATGTTAAATCATACTTAGCTGTCACAGCTGTTGGTGACCAATAATAGCCTACCCATGCTTCCCCCGCTTCATATGCATCAGCTAATGATGCAACGATAGCTGCGTCAGAACCAGGCTTAAAGTTTACGAACGTATCGTTTAATCCATATGCTTCCATTTTTTGAGTTATAGCCTTTTCAATGGCCCAACCACTTGGAGCATTAATTAATCGACCTTTATCAGGTTCTGCTGGATCTGCAAATAATTCAGGATACTTTTTCAAATCTTCAACTGTTTTTAAGTCTGGTGCCATTGGTTCAATTCCGCGTTCCTCGTCACCTTCAATTACATATGTTGGAACGTACAACCCTTGTTCATTATCATCAAAGTTAACGGATAGCTTCTCAATATCCCCTTCATCTAATGCTTCGTTATAAACTTCCTTAATGTTATCTGTCCATATTTCCATATAAACATCGATATTACCTTCTCTGAGACCTTGAAAAGTAGCAGCCGTTGAACCTGGCGTAACTTCTGTTTCAATACCATAACCTTCTTCAATAATCTTTTGCGCAATACTATTGTGGACTTTGATACTGTTCCAGCCGGCATCAGCAAAAACGAGCTTATCAACTTTTCCTTCTGAATCTGAACTTGAATCAGTTCCTCCGCAAGCAGAGAGAACTGCTACTAAAATAATAGTAGAAAACAATAATAATAGTTTCTTCAAAATAACTACCCCTTTTTAATTTTGTATTTGAAAATAAGTATTTTCGTCACCAAGACGAGATTAAAGTATGTGTATATGATGTAACAGCTGAAGGATACATATATAGAAGTATTCGCTTGAAGATGAAAGATGATGACAACACTCTTTATGATAGTTAATTGCAAATTTTTAATCAAACTTTATTTAAGGCTTTTATCTACTATAAACAATGATTAGTGGATGTCAGTGGCTTTTAACTGCAACTATTTGCTTTTTCATCGATAATACTACAATATTCGACAAGATTAGTTTTTCACTGTTTTTTTGACGAGTACCTACTTTTACTTATCAAATAGGAAGTCACTTACATTTTCTTGATTACTAAAATGTCCCCAAAACGCTATGCGTCTGGGGACATTTATTAGTTTATTATTTTTTACCCGAATTTTTAATGATTTCAATCACTCGGTCTCGCGCTTTCTCACTCTGATAATTCTTCATATTATCTATGATAATTGGAGCATGCTCTTTTAGCTGCGAAAGTTCATGTACAAGTGAATCTTCCGTTAGCGCTTCTTCTTCCATTACACGAGCATACCTTTTTTCAACAAACGATTTTGCATTTATAATTTGATCTCCCCTGCTCGCTTCTTTTGATAACGGAATCAGCAACATTGGTTTTCTAAGTGCCAGAAACTCAAAAATTGCATTTGACCCAGCTCGTGAAAGGACAAAATCAGTTGCAGCAAAAAGATCCTTCAATGTTTCATTAACATATTCAAACTGCGTATAGCCATCACGATTTATCGATGTGTCCGTCTTACCTTGCCCGCAAATATGCGCTATTTGAAACGATGGTAAAAGCTTGTCAAGACTTGCACGCACCGTATTGTTTATTCTTTCGGAACCACCACTTCCACCCATGATGAGTAAAACTGGTTTTGCTTTGCTAAAGCCGCACATTTCCAAACCTTTTTTCTTATCCCCCTGAAACAGTTCATCACGGATAACAGCACCTACATATTCAGCCTTCTTTTCCGGAAGGTATGTCATAGTTTCCGGGAATGTTGCCAAGACTTTGCTGGAAAACGGAATGGCAAGTTTGTTTGCGAGACCTGGTGTAAAGTCTGACTCATGAATAACAGCTGGTACACCACGCATTTTTGCGGCCATGATTACTGGCACAGAAACAAAGCCGCCTTTTGAAAAAATAATGGAAGGCTTTCGTTTACCGATAATTCGCCACGCCTGCATCGTACCTTTCATTACCTTAAATGGGTCTTTAAAATTTTCTTTTGACATATACCGGCGTAACTTCCCTGTTGAAATTGGATAATATGTAATTCCACCAAGCTGTTCAATTAGTTTACGTTCTATTCCATTTTTGGAGCCAATATAGTCAATTTCCCATCCTTCTTTTTGGAATATCGGGATGAGTGCAAGATTAACGATTACATGACCTGCCGAGCCTCCACCCGTAAAAAGAATTCGATTTGTATTCACAGAAATAACTCCTTTCTTTCATATACTAACTACTTCTATAATTGCTTTTATCATTTTTTAATTTCACTTTCTCTATCCTAATCGAAAAACAGGTAAAAAGGAAGAGACTTATTATTGAGACAGACGAACGAATTATAAATTCGATTAAGCTCGATGTTGCTATTGTGTCCAGACTCTGGTTAACGGGAATTCTTTATAAACTTGGCCTATCGTTAATAGGATTCTTAGTATGCTTAGTTTCCTTTCTAAAAAACTGTAAACTTTGGAGTTGGGTTTATGCAGTATTTTACCACAGAGAATTACGTGCGGATTCTGGTTCCACTAAAAGAATGCTAAAAACGCTCAGAATCCATCTGAGCGTTTTTATTTCGTACTATTTTTTTAGAGGGCTACTATAAGAATATTCCTGCTACTGTAGCAGATAAAATTGATGCAAGTGTAGCACCTATTAATAGCTTCATACCAAAGCCAGAAACCTTAACTGCCTTTTCGCTATCAATAGCCTGTACTGTTCCAGCGATAATTCCAATGGATGAAAAGTTGGCAAAGCTTGTTAGGAATACAGATACGATTCCGATTGTTTTTTCGGACATGCTTCCTAGCATTTTTTCAAACTCCAGCATAGCCACAAATTCATTGGTAACAATCTTGGTACCCATTATTCCGCCAGCTTCAATAACCTCACCAGGCGCAATACCCATTAAAATACCTATCGGAGCTATAATATATCCTAGAATTTGCTGTAAGGTAACTCCTGCAAACACTGATTGTATAATCCAATTTACTAATTCTAACGAAGCGATAAACGCAACAAGCATTGCTGCAACGATTAAGGCGATTTTACCACCATCGAGTGCGCCATTACCCATCGCCTCAAAAATACTTTTATCATTTGATACATCTTTCACATCAACATGATCTTCCTCTGGCGCTACATTAACCGGTGAAATAACAGATGAAATCATCAGCGCACTGAACATGTTAAGCGGTAATGCAACAAGTACATATTCAGGTGGCAGGATCTGAATATATGCCCCAACAATCGATGCCGAAACGGAGCCCATCGCTGAAGCACTAACAATATACAGCCGATTTTTATCCAAGTGGTGAAACTGTGATTTAATTGCTAGTAATGCTTCAGATTGACCGAAGAAAATACTATTTACCGCATTAAACGACTCTACCTTTGGTAATCCAGTAATTTTTGACAAGAACCCGCCAAAATATTTAATAATCGGTGGTAAGATTCTCAGATAGGTCAGTACTGACAGAATGGTTGAGAAAAAGATAATTAGCAGTAAGACATCAAAGAAGAAAATGCTTCCACCTTCTGTACGTGCAACCCCACCAAGTATAAAGTTAATACCTTCCATGCCAAATTCAATTAATTTATTAAACCCAGCCGAAATACCGTTTATGATTGTCTGTCCAATTTCAGTAGCAAACATAAACCACGTTATTAAAAATTGCGATGCTAACATAACGATGATGCCTTTATAATTTATATTTTTCTTATCATTGGACATCAAAAATGCTAGTCCGAGGACGATGATGATTGCTAGAAAACCGAGAAGAATATCCACGGATGCAGCCTCCCTTATAGTTGATTAAATGTTGTTGTAACTGCTTACAATAACGCTTTCCATAAATGATTTTAGCAGGTTGTCAGACGTCATGCAAGTTAAATTTTTTCCAATTGGTGCACTGTGTTAGTAATACCCTACATTGAAACTTTTAACAACATTAATTAGAGAGCCACGGACACTCATAATGTTGTAAGCAGCGGATTCGTATCTGTGATTCAGCATCTTCTTCTGGGGATTCAGCATCTCCTTCTGGGGATTCAGCGCACTCTTCTGCCGATTCAGCATCCCCTTCTGCCGATTCACCACCCTCTTCTGCTCATTCACCACTCTCTTCTGCTCATTCACCACTCTCTTCTGCTCATTCAACTCTCCCTTCTGCTCATTCAACTCTCTCTTCTGCTCATTCACCATGCTCTTCTGCTCATTCAGCGCACTTATCCCGTATCTTCTTCTGTTAAAAGCGGGTACCACCAAAAGCAAAAAGACCCTAGCTGTGATTCGCTAGAGTCCATGTTTATTTATTTTATTAATGTGCCGGGAAAAAGATCATTTGCAAGACGAACACGATTCCAAAGAAATATAAAATCCAATGGACATCTTTCCCTTTGCCGGTAACTAGTTTCAGCAATGGATATGTTATAAATCCAATCGATATCCCTGTTGCAATGCTGGAGGTCAGTGGCATTGTTAAAATAATTGCAAACGCTGGAAATGCTTCATCAAATGTTTTCCAGTCAATACGTGCCAGTCCTTCCATCATAAAACATCCTACAATAATTAATACAGGAGCTGTAATTGCAGGTAAGCCAGCTATCGCACCTACAACCGGTGTGAAGAAAATGGAAATTGTAAATAACCCAGCGATAACTAATGCCGTTAGGCCTGTGCGTCCACCTGCCGCAACACCAGAAGAAGATTCGACATATGCTGAAGAAGGACTTGTCCCAAACATTGAACCTACTGTCGTTGCCGTAGCATCAGCTAATAGTGCTGATTTTGCCCGTGGCATTTTTCCATCTTTAATAAATCCCGCCTGTTCTGCTACACCAATCATGGTGCCAGTTGTATCAAAAATCGTTACCAATAAAAAAGCGAAAACAACCGTGTATAGTCCGTTGGCAAAAACTCCGCCAATATCGATATCAAAGAACACTGGCATTGGTGGCATTGATGTAAATCCTTCCGAGAATTCCAGTTGACCTGTAAAATAAGCAATAATACCCGTAGCCAGCATACCTAGAAATAAAGCCCCTTTAATATTTCGGGCCATTAAAATCAGTGTAATAAATAACCCAGCCAACGTTAATAGAGTCATAGGTTGGTGCAAATCACCAAAACCAACCATGTTTGCCTCATTTGGTACGACAATACCAGACATCTTCAGACCTAAGAATGCTATAAAAAGACCTATCCCTGAAGTGATCCCAAACTTTAGTGAAGGTGGTATCGCCCAAATTAACGTTTCACGTAACTTTGTGAAACTCAATAAAACAAATAGAATACCTGCCAAGAACACCGTTCCAAATACCACCTGATAGGATAATCCATGAGATGCAACAACACTGGCAAAATAAGCATTTAACCCCATGCCTGGCGCAATCGCGATTGGGTAGTTCGCACCCAATGCCATAAAAACTGTTCCAACAACTGCGGCAATGACCGTAGCCATAAATACTTGATCAAATGGTACCCCTGCAGAAGAGAGGATCGCCGGGTTGACCACTACAATATAGACCATCGTTAAAAAAGTAGTTATTCCCGCAACAAACTCTGTTTGGATTGTTGTATTGTTTTGTTTTAGTTTAAATAGTTTTTCCAATGAGTTCACCTTACTTCCGAATAATTATAATCACAAGTAATATAATATTCGTTTTTAGAACAGAATGCAATACCTATAAACGATTTCTATCGCAAATTCTGAGCTTAATCGTCATTTGAGTTATGTAACAGAGTACCGCTTATCCAGATGCCCGTTCTGTTGATTCAGCACCTTCTTCTGGCGATTCACGCCTTTCTGCTCATTCAACACACTCTTCTGCTCATTCAGCTCACTCTTCTGCTCATTCAACACTTCCTTCTGCTCATTCAGCTCACCCTTCTGCTCATTCAACACACTCTTCTGCTCATTCAACACACTCTTCTGCTCATTCAGCACACTCTTCTGCTCATTCAACACTTCCTTCTGCTCATTCAGCTCACTCTTCTGCTCATTCAACACACTCTTCTGCTCATTCAACACTCCCTTCTGCTCATTCAGTTCACCCTTCTGCTCATTCAACACACTCTTCTGTTCATTCAGCTCACCCTTCTGCTCATTCAGCTCACTCTTCTGCTCATTCAACACGCCTTTCTGCTCATTCAACACACTCTTCTGCTCATTCAGCTCACTCTTCTGCTCATTCAACTCTCTCTCCCACTCATTCAACTCTCTCCCACTCACTCACTATCCTCCCCCCATTCACAACCCTCCTCAACCCTCCCAATTAAATCGCAACATACAAAAAACCCCGCTTCGACATTCATCAAAGCGAGGTTCACATATAGTTTCTATCTAGTTAATTATCCTTCTAACAAGAGATCATATGGATCTTCCAACAATTCTTTAATTCTAACTAAGAACTGCACTGCATCTTTTCCGTCAACGATACGGTGATCATATGACACTGCAAGATACATCATTGGACGTACTTCAATGGAATCGTCTGGCATTACCATTGGACGTTTTTGGATATTGTGCATGCCTAGGATTCCTACTTGTGGTGCATTTAAGATAGGTGTCGACATCATTGATCCAAATGTTCCGCCATTTGTAATGGTGAATGTACCACCTTGTAAGTCGTTTAATCCTAATTCTTTATTAACAGCTTTCTTGCCTAAGTTACCAATTTCACGTTCAACTCCAGCAAAGTCAAGACGGTCCGCATCACGAACAACTGGTACTACAAGACCTTCTTCGGTTGAAACAGCAATTCCGATGTCATAAAATTTCTTCATAACAAGCTCGTTTCCTTGAATCTCCGCATTCAATAATGGGAATTCCTTCAATGCACCGATTACTGCTTTAGTAAAGAATGACATAAAGCCAAGTTTAACATCATGTTTCTTAATAAAGTTTTCTTTGCGCTCACTGCGAAGCTTCATAACATTTGTCATGTCCACTTCGTTGAAAGTTGTCAACATTGCTGCTTCTTGCTGAACTTCAACAAGACGGTTAGCAATCGTTTGACGACGACGGCTCATTTTCACGCGTTCAACAGGTTTATCAAACTCTGTTTTCTCGGATTTCTTAGGCTCTTCTTTTTTAGCTGGCTTTGATTCTTTCTTTTCATTGCCACCTTTTGCTGCAGAATCAACATCTTCAGGACGGATACGACCTAATGGATCACGTGCCTGGACACTGCTTAAGTCAATACCCAACTCTCGTGCACGCTTACGGGCAGCAGGTGAGGCAATTACATCTTGCTTATTATCAGAAGTATCTTCCTTCGCTGGCTCTTTTGTTTCCTCTTTCTTAGGTGCTTCTTCTTTCTTTTCTTCTTTTGGCTCCTCACTGGCTTTCTCTTTTGGTTCTTCAACTGCTGCATCCGCGCCAGCTTCACCATTTTCATCTATTTTAGCAATTACGTCGCCTACCTCAACGTCTTCGCCTTCTTCACTGACAATTTCAGTAATTACACCGGCAAAGTCGGAGTTAACTTCAACATTTACTTTATCTGTTTCCAGTTCTACAACTGGATCACCTTTTTCTATCTTGTCGCCTTTTTTTACTAACCATTCGGCAATTGTACCTTCTGTAATGGACTCTGCAAGCTCAGGAATTTTAATTTCGTTCACTGGAATCTCCTCCTTTTGACGGATTAATCGCTTCTCGTACTATTCGGTTCTGTTCTGTTTTGTGAATGTTCGGCTCACCTACCGCTGGTGCAGAACGGTCTGGACGGCCTATATAACGTAGCGATTGACCCTCATTTAACAAGTCTCTTAAGTAATCATCTACGAAATCCCAGCTGCCCATGTTTTTTGGTTCTTCCTGTACCCAGACAATTTCCTCCAGGTTTGGAAGTTCTTTTACTGCTTTTTCCAACTCTTTTTCAGGGAACGGATAAATTTGCTCTAATCGAAATGCACGAAGCCAATCATAATTCTCTTCTGAATTGTCAATTGCATCTTCAATATCAACCATTACTTTACCACTACCGATTAATAAACGCTTTGCATTTTTCTTACTCACCTTCAAGTTAGGCTGCTGTCTTAAAGGTTCGAATTTTCGTTCTGTAAATTCCTTTGCTTCAGAGGCAACGCGCTGATTCCGTAATAGACTCTTCGGGGTCATTAACACTAATGGTCGAGCTCCCTCTTTATCACGTAGTGCTGCCTGACGACGGATTAAATGGAAAAATTGTGCAGATGATGTCACATTTGCTACTATCCAGTTTTTCTCTGCAGCCATTTGTAAAAAGCGTTCCAATCGTGCACTTGAATGCTCCGGACCTTGGCCTTCATAAGCATGAGGCAACAGCATTACCATATTGGACTTTTCGCCCCATTTCGCACGGCTTGCTGATATAAACTGATCAAAAATAACCTGGCCGGCGTTCGCAAAATCTCCAAACTGTGCTTCCCAGATAACCAGCGTATTCTTTGACTGTACACTATACCCGTATTCGAACCCTAATACACCTGCTTCTGATAGCGGACTATTGCGGATATCAAACGATGCTTTAGCCTCGTCTAATCCATGTAACGGTGAATAGGTTTCAGCTGTTTTAACATCGTGCAGCACCATATGTCTATGTGCGAATGTTCCACGCTCCGTATCCTGACCTGTTAATCGGATAGGAATTCCATCATTTAAAATGGATGCATATGTCAATGCTTCACCCGCGCCCCAGTCTGCTTTGTTTCCTTCTTCCAGAACATTTTCACGGCGCTTTAGAATCTTTTCAAGTTTTTTAAACCCGGTAAACCCTTCTGGGCGTTTCAATAAACCAGCATTTAATGCTTTCAAATCTTTAAGCGGAATTGCTGTTTCTAAACCTTCAAGCCCATTAGCTAACGCTTTCGGCATATTTTTAGCCTCAGCCTCACCTGTCTCATTTTCTTTCATACTGTCATAAATACTGCGTAGACTGGAGTCAACTTGATCCTTAATTTTTTCAAATTCATCCTTATCAACAACACCTTGAATCTCCAGCCTATCAGCAAAAACATTTGCTGCTGTTAAGTGAACATCAATATCCTGATATAGATCTGGTTGTGTTGTTCGTGGTTCATCCATTTCATTATGTCCATAGCGGCGATAGCCTACAAGATCAATAAGAAAATCTTTATTGAATTTTTGTCGATATTCATAAGCAATTTTAATTGCAGAAACACATGCAATTGGATCATCAGCATTAACATGAATAATCGGTATTTCAAATCCCTTTGCCAAATCACTGGCATATCGGGTTGAACGCCCATCTTCCTGACTTGTTGTGTAACCAACTAGGTTATTGGCAATTATGTGAAGTGTTCCGCCAGTCTTGTAACCAGGCAAGCCACTTAAATTCAATGTTTCCGCAACGACACCTTCACCAATAAATGCTGCATCACCATGGATTAAAACACCTATTGCCTTTTTAATATCCTGTTTCGGATAACCGCTTCCTGACCGATCATCCTGAGCTGCACGTGCAAACCCTTCAACGACCGGGTTTACAAATTCGAGGTGTGACGGATTATGTGCTAGTGTGATTCGTGTTTCGGTTTCATCACCATCTTTTACTTCTTTTGTTGCACCAAAGTGATACTTCACATCACCAGTCCACCCATAATTAATCCCGGTAGATCCCTCAGATGGAATTAGTTCTTTGTCCGGTGAGTGATGGAATTCAGAAAATATTCTATCATAAGGTTTTCCTAAAACGTGTGCCAACACGCTTAAACGTCCACGATGGGCCATTCCCATCATTATATGTTCAACTTTTTCCTCAGACGCATACTTAACAATGCGATCAAGCATTGGAACCATTGCTTCCAAACCTTCAATCGAAAAGCGCTTCTGTCCAACAAAAGTTTTCTGAAGAAACCCTTCAAACCCTTCGACATGAGCAATACGTTCAAGTAACTGCCTTTGTTCCTCATTGGAAAGTTTTAAATGAAATTCTCCAGATTCAATTCGTTCCAGGAGCCATGTCCGTTCGTCATCATTATTGACATGGTCATATTCAAATGTAATCGTTCCAGAATACAGCTTTTTCAACTTTTTGATGACGTCAAATCCGTCTTCTACACCACTTGGTGATCGCTCCCACAACCAAGATGCAGGCATACTTCGTAAATCCTGTTCTGACAATCCATACGTTTTTGGATTAACTAATTCTGTATCGCGCTCTTTACTACCTACCGGATAGATGTCCGCTTCCAAATGCCCAAAACGACGAATAGCCTCAACAAGTTTCATTGCTGAGGTTAGCTTTTTAACATTATCAATAGACGGCGCTGATTCAGATGTTGCTTGTATGGTACCTTTTGAGTTGTTCAGCCATTCAGGAGCCCCATGCTCATCAAAGATTTCTCTCAGTGATGGGTCAACAGCTTCATGATTTTCTTTGTACAAATCATATTGCTCTTCAATATACCCCATATTTGGACCATGAAAAGTACCCCAGAATCTTTCGTTAGATTCTTCATTCTGTGCCACGTCTTATACCCCCATTAGAAGTTAACTTTACCCCGTTGCAAAACGGTCTTTTACACTCAAGTTTTATTATAGAACTCTACTATGATTACATCAACTAATATACCCTATTTTGTTCAGAGAAACAACAAACAATCAAGCCATTTAAAAGAATTTCATAAACATCACATACCTTCTGGTTCACATAAGGTTAATTATTCGGTATAATAAGGACATAATTATATTAATGCGTACTTTACATATAGAATAGAAGGAGGAAAACGTCATGAAATTAGCATTATTAATGGGCGTTATTGTAACATTTATCGTATCTTGCTTCACTTCAGGTTACGATGCAAAACCGGGAGTTCCTAAAAAAGATCAGTAATAAAAAATAACAAGAGCCGCCATGTGCACACACATGACGGCTTTTTTTAGCAGTTGAGACTTTCGTCATTTAAGGCAGGATCTTACTAAGATACATTCTATTCCAGTCCTGAAAAACCCCGCTGTCTTAATGCCTCATAGATAATAATAGCTGATGTGTTAGACAAATTTAACGACCGCACTTTATCACTCATATGAATACGCAAGCACCTGTCTTCTTTTCCCTCTAAAAGGCTTTTCGGAATTCCGTCCGTCTCGCGGCCAAATACAAAAAACAGATCTTCATCACTATTACTGTAATCATAATCTGTATAATACTTTGTGCCAAAATTTTCAATATAATAAAACGTTCCTTCTGGGTATATAGCATATAAGTCCCCAATAGAATCGTATTCGCGAATATTGACGTTTTTCCAATAATCAAGCCCAGCTCGCTTCACCATTCTATCATCGGTAGAAAATCCAAGCGGATGGATCAAATGGAGCGTTGCATCGGTTGCTAGACATGTTCTTGCAATATTGCCCGTATTTGCAGGTATCTCTGGCTGATATAATACAATATTTATACTCACTGTTCATTCTCCTTATTCGATTAATACCTACATCATTATACACTACTCTCCAATTCGAAAAAACTTATACTGAATTTCCGAAGTCCATGCTGTTGAATCCTCATACGACCAATAGCGGTTGCGACTATTATCAGTATGTGCGTTTACCAGAGGCATCCCGTTTGCGTCTTTTGCCACAACAATTGTATTATGGTCCCATTTTCCATTTCCTTGAAAATCATAGCAAATGACATCTCCAGGTATTAGGTCCTGAGCTGACTCCTTTTCTTTGCCTTTTAACCCTGTGGTTGACCCACTTAAATACCAGCGTAAGGAGTGCGCTACCGCCCAACTGTAACTCCAATTATCCGCCTGATACCACCAGCCGTTCCCACGATCAGGTATGCCACGCATGGGAGCACCTCCAGCACGTAAACACTGTGAGATATAATTTGTACAGTCTACATCGAACTTACGATAAGCAGGATTATAACTGTTCCACCAGTGTTCGGCATATTGAACTGCTGCACGTCGATCATAGGTGAAACGTTCATCAGCCAAATTTCGAATTTCAGTTGCTTTCATTGATGGTGCATCAGCCTTTACAACCTTTTGTTCAACCACTTTATGATCTGTTATGTCCCCTTTTTCTATCCGAAACTGATACGGAATAACTTGTTCCTCTCTGATGAATTGCCCTTCCTGCTTCATTAAAAAAGATAAATGGAGTAAGTATTGATAGGTTATTTTATTAGAATAACGAAGTCCTTCGAAAAATTGTCCCTTGCCATTGATTCGAACAATCTCCACGTCCCTGTCACGACTGACTGCCTTCTTCCGTTTCCACCAATCCTCATTAACCTCTTGACCTTGAAAAAAGTTCAACCACATATTCTTAATTTTTTCCATAAAAAATCCCCTCCATTTTAAGTATATGGAGGGAACCCCTAATTAATTGCAATTGTACGGGCCATTATTTCGCTTCATGAGCTAACAAGTATTCTTTCTTATCAAGTCCACCATTATAGCCAACCATTTTGCCATTCGTTCCAATTACACGATGGCAAGGCACAACAATCGAAAATGGGTTTTTGTTTACTGCACCACCTACTGCACGTACTGCTTTTGGATTACCAATTGAGTCTGCAATATCTTTGTACGTTTTTGTTTCCCCATATGAAATGGTATCGTATAAAGCTTGCCAAACCTTATGCTGGAAGGGCGTACCATGGAAAGTAAAGTTAAATGAGAAGTCACTGCGTTTGCCCTTAAAGTAGTCTTGAAGTTCCGATTTGACATGATCAGCTATCCCAGGTTTATGGGCGAATACCGGATTATTAAAATAACGTTCGCTCCACTTTTGCATTTTCACTTCCATTTGACTAAATGATCCATATTCTATTCGAACAATGTGTTCACCATCACTAATAATTGTCAACAGACCAACTGGTGATTCCATCTCATCATAGTATAATTCCATAACCAAATCCCCTTTTCGTTTATTTTTTTGGGTGTTTTTTTAAAGTTGGTTGCTATTGATCTGTGACACAGATTAAGAGGGCCTGATTAGTATCAGTTAGTGAGATTCTCTGACCACGTAGCTGGAATATAGTCGTGCACCTAGGGCTTACCACGAGCCTTCTACGTATAGGACGTAGCGTACTTAGTCTGCCCCGCTCGCAAATACGGTCTCTGCTGGATCTCTTAGGCTCGCTGTCGAGGCCATTGAAAAACTACCATCTTTTTAATCAAGTGAAAATCGATTGCCAAATTTAATGCAATAATCATCCTGTAGTGGAGTGTAACATACTATTTCACCTGTTATTTACTATATAAAGTAGGAAATAAATTTTCTGAAGTATGTTTTTCAATGGCCACATCGCTGTCCCACAGGAGTCTCGCATATTCCAGCTACTGCTTTAAATGATTAAGATCTTGTTTTGTCCATCACAAATGTTCCCCTGGATAAAGTGAAAAATATCCAGCGTAGGAAATTCACGGAGACTCCTGCGGGAATAGCAACAGCTGAAGATCCCGCAGGAAGCGGTTTTTGCTTCCGAGGAAGCTGAAGCGTTGCCCGCGGAAAGCGTAGTGTATTTCCGTAGCGGTGTCATAGCACTCAATTATTTTTCACATTGTCTCACAATTTATATCAACTAATTGTTAAAAATTCATTCCCTTTAGAAAACTTGGCATTCGCCAAGCCTTTTGGTGAATGCCATAGTTGTACTTATGCAGTAAGAAAGTAGTTATGCTTTCTTAACTGCCAAAAAAGCAACAACCTTTAAAAAAACAGCAAAGCGTATTAAGTAGTGGAAAACTCCTGTTGAAAATTCAATCCTTTTTCCATTTCAAATAAAACCTGTTCATCTGTTTCTCTTTCCATTGCTTCCGTAATTGCTTCAAACGCTTCATCGGTACCGATTTTGCCAAGTGACCATGCAGCGGTACCTCGAATCACCGGACGAACATCGTTTTTCATTACCTCAATCATTTCGTCAACAGCCGTAATGTCCTTAAAGTGACCGAGTGCAATTAGAGCATTTCGCTGTAACGGTTTCTTTCCCCGCCAGGAACCTGCTATATGACCAAACGTTTCCTTAAATTCCCGGTTGGAAATCCGGAGCATTGGTTTTAATTTTGGTTTTGCAACATCTGGTTCCGGTTCAAGCTCTGGATGATTATGAAAGTCTACCTTTTGGTTATATGGACAGACAACCTGACACGTGTCAAACCCATAAATAAAATTACCGATTTGTGAACGGAATTCATCTGGCATAAAGTCTTTTGTCTGCGTTAGGAAAGCAAGACAGCGCTGTGCATTTAACTGTCCACCTTGAACAAGAGCTCCGGTTGGACAAGCATCCAGACATTTTGTACAGGAACCGCATCCATCTGCAAGCGGCGAATCAGGGACAAATGGTATATTTGTAATCAGTTCACCAAGATAAACGTATGATCCGAATTCAGGTGTAATAATAGAAGTGTTTTTCCCGCTGAACCCAATACCAGCACGTTCTGCAACCGCACGATCTGATAATTCACCTGTGTCGACCATCACCTTATTTACTGCATCAGGGAATTTTTCCTCAATGAAGGCAGAAAGCTTCTCAAGTTTTTCCCGTAACACAACATGGTAGTCAACACCCCATGAAGCGCGGCAAAATATCCCGCGGCGTTCATCTTTTGTGCTTTTTGGCGCATCCTTAATTCGTGAAGGGTAGGCGATTGCTATTGAAAGGATCGACTTTGCTTCTGGTAGTAACCGCCCCGGCTCCGTTCTCTCATCCACGGACCCTTTTTCGAAGCCTGACTGATAGCCAAGCGACTGCTGATGTCGTAAGCGTTCCTTCAGTTCACCAAACACATCAGCAGATGCAAATCCTATCTTATCGATGCCTATTTCTTTGCTGTAGTCAATAATCTCCTGCTTCAATTGGTCTGTATTCAACGGTAAACCTCCCTTCTATTGTTGCGTAACTTTTGCTGTACGAATTCGATTTAACACAGCAGCAATTTCATACCGGCGTGGTCGTGCGATATCACCTGGATGCTGATCTTTAAACGTCGTAAATGACGCTAATCCACTTTTATCCATCTGTTCTTCTAGGTCATCTAGTAGTTTATTTAACGATTTAGCACCAAGCCCATTAGTTCGATCCAAATACTGAATAATCTCTGCAATCATGCGTGTTTGCGAGGAATCCACAAGTTGCTCGGTATCATCAAACGATATATCCGTCCGCCCCATAATAATTTTGGTTAAGCCTTTCGCCTGTGTTTTCGAACGACTTCCTTTTTTAGTCTGCAGCGAATTCTGCTGAAAGTTACGCTCAGCAATATCACCAAAAGCTTCGTCCGGTAATGAATCACGGTCTAATGGGTATTTCTCCATTATTTCTTTAGCATCATTTGTTGCATTATAAGGGACATATGCTTCCATCATTATAATTGAATCGGCCACAGCAAAATAATCACCGGATCCTCCCATAACGAGAATTGTTGATACATCAAGCTGATCACGCATTTGTTTTATTTTGTCAATAAACGGGGTAATTGGCTCTTTATCTTTTTTTACAAGCTGTTGCATGCGATGATCACGAATCATAAAGTTCGTTGCGCTGGTATCCTCATCAATAAGTAATGTGGTAGCTCCTGCTTCTAATGCTTCCATTACATTGGCAGCCTGCGACGTGCTTCCGCTGGCATTCTCAGTTGAGAAGAAATGTGTATCCTGTTTGTGAGGCAAATTATTAATAAATGGTGAAATGTTAACACCAGTAACTTGCCGTCCATCCTCTGCACGAATCTTCACTGCATCGGAATCAGTAAGTACGTACTCACGTCCATCACCTTTAGTATGTGAATATACACCTCGTTCTATTGCCTGTAAAATCGTACTCTTACCATGATAACCACCGCCAACAATCAGTGAAATACCTTTTTTAATCGCCATTCCTTTAATTGGTTCCAATTGGTGCGGTAGCTGAATTTCCACTTCATCTACGGCAGGACTTTTAAATGGAATCGCATCTTTCAATGGCCGGTTGCTAATACCACTTTCCCTTGGCAAAACAGAACCGTTAGCAATAAAAGAGATCCAATTATTCTGCCGCATTTCGCTGCGAATAGCTTCCTGCTGATCAGCAAGCTCGATGACTTGATTAACTTCATCATCTGCAATGGCGAAAATGGAATTTTTAAGTATCGTTGGAATGGCATTTGAAAATAACTTTCCCGCCTCTCTTCCATTAATTTTTCGTCCATTCGCCGGCAATCCCACAGATATACATACCGTTATAGATGCAGAATCAATTTGAACAGCGCTACGCTCCAGAACTTCCTGTCCAGGCTTATCAAAAAGAATCTCTCCACTCTTTCCAGACCCCTTGATAAATTGCCCACCATTTGCAACAGCTACACCAACTTTGCGGGCAAGCACATCCTCGGCAGCAACCTTGCGCGCCTGAGATTCGAGCCACTCACTTTTTACCTGACGTTTTTGAGCTGGAATGACAACACGTATCTTGGATGGTGTGGCGAATGGATCACCCTGCACATAATCTATATATAAATCAAAATCATCAAATGTGTAGTGACCCTGAACACTTTTATATGCATTATAGCCCTTACCATCAATCTGTTTTAAACTTTGCATTAATTTTTTCATATATAAATCCCTCAAATTGTCGTAGTTATCTTAAGAATACAACGTTCATTGATATAAGTTCAAGTTTCATAATGAAAAAACGCAATGCTTCGTAGGATATATTACGAAACACTGCGTTATGACTTATGTATGGAGCGGGTGATGGGAATCGAACCCACGATATCAGCTTGGAAGGCTGAAGTTTTACCACTAAACTACACCCGCACTTCACCCGTATCTTATGTACGATGAATGCTCCTTTTTTCGAGAACACTATTTATTATACCAACTCTATCAAATCGAATCAATAGTTTTTTATTATTATTTTACAAAATGCTGGCATATCAACAATCGAACATGAATGAACAATATTTTTATAATTAATGCCACTTTTCTTCATCCACATTCGATTATCATTATAAGAGATAGAAAATTTAACTAAATAGCACAATTCTCAACACCGCATTGTTCACAAACAAGTAATCTTCTGAAATAATTCATATCTTTAAGTATAAAGTGTTTATTCTGATTGTCTATAATTCCTTGTTCTTTCCATTTATTCACAATTCGACTAACTGTTTCTCTTGATACAGCAATATGTTTGCTAATATCCTGAATCATAATTGGATCAGTTAGCTGTATACCTTCTGGAGTTACGATTCCGCATGTATTGGAATATCGGACAAACACAGATGCGACTGCACCTTCTGAACCAAATGCGATATAATCACGTATTTTTGCTTTACTGGCTTCCAGATTCTCAGCTACCCAGCGCGTAAAGTGAAGCCCTAACCTTCCATTTTGTGCTAAGATCTCTTCAATTTCTTGACGTGTAATTGAATACAATTTACTATCTTGAACAGCTTGTGCTGAATTGGAATAACTATTTCCACTAAAAATACCGATTTCACCAAATCCATCATTTTTGTTACGTGAGAAAATAGTAATATCTTTATTTGAACCGAGTTTTTTGAAGACTCTTATCTCGCCCTGTTGTATAAAATACAAATGATCAGCAGAACTTCCTTCTTCAAAAACAAAATCGCCTTTTTTCACACTCAATTGTTTTGAATTTGCCATGAGAATACCGTAATCATGCTTATCAAGTCGTTCCAACAATGGTTCCAATTATCGTCACGCCTCCTTTAACTAACTTACAATACCCATTTTACAGGGGAAATAAAACAATTTCTGTGATATTTATCACTATTCAACAAAACATTTACATAAAGTGAAAGAAGATATAAAATAGTCATAAGTTTCAAGGAGGGGAATAGTATGTCTGTCTATCCAGTAATCATGTCACAAACAAACTTTGTAAATCATGACGATCTTAATTATCCATATGAAGAGCGTGGATTACAGTTTGGTGATGGTGTATATGAAGTAATCCGCATTTATAATGGCACGTATTATCTGCTTGAGGAGCACATAAATAGGCTGTTTCGATCTGCGGAAGCAATTAAAATTGATTTACCTTTCACTAAAGAGGAAATAACGAATTTGCTGCAGGAATTATTAGAAAAAAATTCTATGACATCAGATGGAAAGCTATACATGCAGGCATCACGCGGTTCTGCACCACGTGAACACACTTTTCCGACTGATGTTCCAGCAAATGTTTATGCATATATGGAGGACTTTCCTCGCAATCGGAAAAATTTATCCGATGGCGTTTCTACCATTACACAGCGTGACGTCCGCTGGGAAAATTGCTATATAAAGAGCTTAAATCTATTACCTAATGTTATAGCAAAACAGGAGGCAAAAGAGAATGGCAGCTATGAAGCTATCCTTCATAAAGACGGAGTTGTAACTGAGTGCAGTTCCTCCAATGTTTATCTAGTAAAAGATGGTAAAATTTTTACGCATCCTGCCACAAATAATATCCTGCATGGTTGTGTACGTATGCGTATTGAAAAGTTTACACGCGATTTAGATATACCACTAATAGAAGAGGCTTTTTCTATCAGTGATATATCAGCAGCTGATGAAATATTTTTATCCAGCAGCACTTCAGAAGTCTTGCCAATTGTTAAGGTGGACAATGACCTTATAGGCAATGGCCGTCCAGGAAAGATTACAGCAAGACTACAGGAAGCATACGAACTGGATGCCAACTTAATTAAACATAAAGTCTAGTCTTTTGTTAATCAAAAGGCTTTTCTTTTTAATAGCAGATATTTTTGGAGGAGGACATTTTATGAATACTACGAAACGGGCATTAGCATCAGAAGATCTGTTTAATATTGAAGTATACAGTGACCCCCAATTCACACCAAAGGGAGACGCCTATACATTTGTTTCCACAACAGCCAACGACGACAATGAATATACATCACAGTTATTTTTTCAAAAATTAAATGAGACTAAACCAAGCCAGTGGACCTTTGGTGAAGCAAAAAATAACAATCCCGCCTTCTCACCTGATGGAAAGAAACTTATATTCCAGTCGACTAGGAGTGGGCTTCCTCAGCTATGGATGATACATACAGATGGCGGCGAAGCAAAACAGATCACAACATTTAAGAATGGTGCGACAAACCCTTCCTGGTCAAGGGATGGCAAGTATATTGTTTTCAGTGCATCATTGGAAAAAGATGACGACGTTACAGCCCAGCAAGAACAATCAAAAGAGGAACGCCAAAAGTTAAAGGAAGAAAAAAGTGAACAGCCAATTGTAATCAACCGCTTGGATTACAAATCAGACGCACAAGGATTTTATGATAATAAGCGAACACAGCTTGTTTTATTCGACGTTGATAAAGAAATTTTCCAGCAGTTAACAACAGCAGATGCGAACCATAACCTCGAGGATATATCACCCGATGGAAAGCAGATTCTGTTCAGCGCCAACTTGAATGATGATGCTGATTATGAGCTCACGAACGACCTTTATCTTCTAAACCTTTCAACAAAAGAAACGAGAAAATTAACGACCGGACATGGTGCATACGGGAGTGCAAAATTTTCACCAAGCGGAACAAAAATTGCCAGTTTTGGTC
>JBDNGJ010000106.1:0-39260 GCA_041689365.1 Virgibacillus sp. | reverse complement strand
TTCTGCCGGAACGAATAGAAGCACTCAGCTTTTATTAAAAATAGGGAAAGCAGCAAAAATCTATGTCGCATTATATATCTTATGTGTACAAAAAACTTTTATCAATATTGTTTAAAAATGCTCTGAGTTTATTAAAGATAGCTTTTTGAGCTTATACTATAGATGCGAAAGTTGAGTGATTTTAAAGTAAGTAACTATGAAGAAAAAAGCAACAAAACTTACGAAAAAAGCCAAAGTAAAAAGGCATCCAATTTAATGGATGCCTTTATGCTATTAACTAATGTTCGGTTGTTCTGATTTCAGGTATATTTATACGCGCTCTACTTTACCGGATTTCAGGGCACGAGTAGATACGTAAACACGTTTAGGTTTGCCATCTACCATAATACGAACTTTTTGCACATTAGCCTTCCAATTACGTTTGTTGGAATTCATAGCGTGAGAGCGTTGGTTTCCACTGCGAGTTTTACGTCCAGTAACAACACATTTTCTAGCCATGGTAATCCCTCCTACTCTGACATGTGTCATATAATTACTTAATTAATTTATCATATGTATAGCTAGAATGCAATTATTATTGGAAATTATATAAAGAAAAATATCTTGACAGAACAGAATGATTCATCCATTGTTATAAGGGATAATATTTTACATAAGTGTGTCTGAAGCTTTTAAAATGTGTGTGGTTGTAGTAAAATATCCTTATAATGATTGGGTATTAAAGGAGGATAAATTAATGTCCATTGAACTTAATACAAATGATGGTCAAGTGACGATTACGAATGATGTTATATCGACGATTGCTGGTGGAGCAGCAATAGAGTGTTATGGAATTGTTGGTATGGCGTCGAAAAGCCAAATTAGAGATGGAATTGCTGAAATTCTGCGTAAAGAGAATTTTTCAAAAGGTGTTATTGTGCGACAGGAAGAAAATCATCTCCATATTGATATGTATATCATTGTTAGTTATGGTACAAAAATTTCAGAAGTAGCACATAATGTTCAATCACAAGTTAAATATACGTTAAATAAATCATTAGGACTTGCAATTGACTCGGTAAATATTTATATACAAGGTGTTCGGGTGGCAAAAGATTAAATTCAAGTCTCTAATGGATTAAAAACAATAAATTTGGAAAACAAAACAACAGCGTGTATGGTCACCAGTATTATAAGTAAACTCACTTTTTTTAGTGTTGTCTCTAAGTGCTTGTGCAAAAAGGAGGTTGAAAATGGCGATTGGCTATGTCAGCTACCTACAGTGCGTCGAAAGTTCGGGGTAACGATGAAATTCGATGTGTCATTTTCACCTGACTTTTTGAACAGCTTTTATAAACCTGAAAATATCAGGTTACAGGACTACTAAGAGACGTTTACGCTTTTGTTTTTTGAGGAGGAAGAATTGTGAAGGTACAAACGTTGGATGGCATAACGTTTACGCAAATGGTTCTCTCTGGAGCACACCATTTATCAAATAATGCCCAGAAAATAGATGCATTAAATGTTTTCCCGGTTCCTGATGGCGATACTGGGACAAATATGAATTTATCAATGACATCTGGGGCAAGTGAAGTAAAGAAAATTAATAGTGAAAATGTGTCGGAAATTGCCAATGCATTTGCAAAAGGATTGCTTATGGGTGCTAGAGGTAACTCTGGTGTTATTTTATCCCAGTTGTTTCGCGGATTTGCAAAAGGACTTGAAGAAAAAGAAACCGTAACATCCAAAGATTTGGCTAATGCACTTGATCAAGGAGTAGATACTGCCTACAAGGCTGTAATGAAACCTGTTGAGGGCACAATTTTAACAGTTGCGAAGGATGTTGCAAAAGTAGCAATTAATGAAGCGAAAACAGAAAGTGATGTAATCGCTTTAATGGAGGACGTGGTTAAAGAAGCCAAGGCATCACTAAAGCGTACACCAGATCTTTTACCTGTACTTAAAGAAGTAGGCGTTGTAGATTCTGGCGGACAAGGTCTTTTGACAATTTATGAGGGCTTTCTTGCTGCTTTAAAAGGTGAAGAATTACCAGAACAGGAAACTGATGAAGCTGAAATGGAGAAAATGGTAAATGCTGAGCACCATAAAATAGCTCAAGATTTCATGGATACATCCGACATTGAATTTGGTTACTGTACAGAGTTTATGGTCAAGTTTGAAGAAGAAAAATTAAGTGAAAATCCATTTGATGAGGAAACATTCCGTAATGAACTTAGTGAGCATGGTGATTCACTCCTAGTTGTGGCAGACGATGAAATTACAAAAGTTCATGTTCATGCTGAATACCCAGGGGTTGTGATGACACTTGGTCAACGTTTTGGCAGCTTAATTAATATGAAAATTGAGAACATGCGTGAGCAACATACAGCAATTGTTGGGGCTCAGGAGGCAAAACCTGCTGCAGAAATACTAGCTGACTATGCAATTGTAACTGTTGCAATGGGATCTGGATTGACTTCATTATTCGAAAGTCTTGGTGCATCTGTTGTAATCGAAGGTGGGCAGACGATGAATCCGAGTACACAGGATATTACAAATGCAATTGAAAAAGCTAATGCTAAAAATGTACTTATATTGCCAAATAATAAAAATATTGTTATGGCTGCTGAGCAGGCTGCGGAATTAGCTGAAGTTAATGCGGAAGTTGTCCCAACAAAGACAATTCCACAGGGGATAAGTGCATTGCTGGCCTTTCATCCAGATACTGACATAAAGAAAAATAAAGAGGCAATGGAAGATGCAAGTACGCAGGTTAAAACGGGTCAAGTTACATATGCTGTACGTGATACGCAAATTGATGGTATTACAATTGAGAAGGATCATTTTATGGGTATTGCTGATGGAAAGATTAAAGGATCTGATCAAGATAAAATAGAAACGGTTAAATTATTGCTGAATGAAATGATTACAGAGGACGACGAAATTCTCACAATTCTTCAAGGTGAGGATGCCAGTGATGAAGAAGTAGAATTAATTGAGAAGTATATAGAAGAAACATATGAAGATGTGGAAATTGAAATACACAATGGAAACCAGCCGATTTATTCGTTTATTTTTTCAGTAGAATAAAACAAGCTTCGTTTTCTTGTGGAACACAAACAGAAACCTGAAGAATAAGGGCATTGAATTGTATAGCAATTTGATGCTCTTTTTTTATAGGAGTTGAATCAATTTCATAATCACTTTTTTATAAATACAGAGCTGTTTTGCAAAAGGTTGTGCTATTAATATTTATTACGATGTGACGCGGCGGGAAAATATCTCTTCGCTATGATATAATACCGCTTCCTGCAGGGTCTAGAATTGTTGCTGCGACGAACAGGATGTTCTAGTATCGGCGTTGATCACAGGACGTGACCGTTTTTAGCAGCCACCATCTATCATGAAAAGTGTGTGTGTAATCATTAGAGACGTTTATTTCATATAGCAAATTTCAGGTTTTGCGGACGCCAGAGCCCTTATTTGGCACAAATCCATGAAAATGGCTATCTTTGCGGACACCAGAGACCTTATTTAGCACAAATGGCCCCTATTAACCATGATATATGTAAAATAAGGGCTTCTGTGTCCGGATAAGTTTGAAAAGGTCACCTTTTAATAGAAATAGCGTCTCCTGTGTCCGCTAATAAATAAAAGCCGATTAATTCCATATAAAAAATAGCAGTTCAATTAAGGTACAAGGTGTGTTTTGTACTGTATAATTGAACTGCTTATTATTAAATACCGGACATTTTTATGATAAAGTCAAACAGGAACAATGTTGAGATAACAATTAAGGTAATTGATAGTTCTTTCTGTTTACCTACTGCTAGCTTAACAATTGGGTATGCAATAAAACCGAATGCCATCCCATCAGCAATACTATACGTAAATGGGATTAACGCAACGATTAGAAATGCCGGCAACGCTTCTGACAGGTCATCCAATGGAACGTGCCTGATATTCTGTGCCATCAAAACGCCAACAATAATTAATATTGGGCTAATAGCAGCATTCGGTATCATGGATATCCATGGAATAATAAAGATTGTTGCTAAAAATAGTAATCCAGCTGTCACAGCAGCCTTTCTCGACCTGCCGTTTGATGCTATTACAGCCGCATTCTCCGCTGCTGATACAGTTGGTGAAGTACCAAAAAATGCGCAAGTAAGGGATGAGAATGCAGTTACCTGATATGCTTTTCGATAACTGTTATCCCGCTTCAACATGTGAAGTTGTCCATGCAAAAGTCCCATGTTTTCAAAAATGAGTATCATTGCTAATGGGAAGATTGCCAGCCAGAAGGCAAGCTCATCTACTGCAGTAAATGAAGGTATAAATAACATTTCATTCATATTAACACTTACCGTACTTTTCCCAGTGTCGAGAATACCAAAGAAATATGCTAGAGCTGTACCACTGATCATCGTAATTAAAAAATTTGCTGGAACGTTTTTAATAAATAAAAATATCGCAATGAATAATGTTAATAAACTTACGATGACGGTAGGTGAAGTGAAATCACCAATAGCAACAACGGTGTTTGTACCACTGACGACAAGTTCACTCTTCTCTAATCCTATTAAGATTAGGAAAAAGCCAAGACCTCCAGTAATCGCATGCTTTAATGATTCTGGAATTGCTTCTTTTAACAAGATGCCCAAGCGACTAAATGCAGTGATGATAAACAGGACAGAAGCAATTAATACAACTGCTAATCCTTCCTGAAATGTTAGCCCTGCACCTTCGACAATGGAATAGGCAAACAACGCGTTAATCCCCATTCCGGGAATTAGTATCAATGGAAGCTTTGCAAATAGCCCCATAAGAACTGTTCCGACAAAACTTGCCAATATAGTTGCAAGCATTCCAGCTTCAAGCGAAATTCCTGCCTCACTTAGGATTGAACCGTTAACAGCAACAATATATACTGTAGTAAGATAGCCAACTAAACCGGCGATAATTTCTGTTCGCCATTTTACATTAGTGGCTTCTAAACCATTAGTGTTATTATTAGGCATTTAATCTCCTCAAATTTTTCTAACTGTCCCTCTCCCACCCGATTATATATAGTGTGTTCAATAGTTATTTTAATACACCTATAATGTATAATCCACAAATAATAATTATATGTTTCACTGGAATAAAAGTCAATTAAGTGTTGGAAAAGGTTAGATTCAAGGACTCGGATGATTATTAGACGGTTTTTTGTTATAATTAACAGTGGAAAGAAATTTACTTGAGGGCGGTGTTTGATTCGTGAAGTATAATTCAGTCTTTGATATTATCGGACCAGTTATGATTGGTCCTTCCAGTTCACATACAGCAGGTGCAGCAAGAATCGGTAAAGCTGCACGTAACTTATTCGGTGAAGAGCCAAAATGGGCAAGAATTCATTTATATGAATCATTTGCTAAAACATATAAAGGACATGGAACAGATTTTGCTTTAGTTGGCGGATTATTAGGGTACGAAACGGATGATACGAGAATGAGTCAAGCATTGGATACCGCAAAAGAGAAGAACATCGATGTTCAATTTATTGAGGATAGTGCTGGTGTTGACCATCCAAATACTGCAAGACTCATTATTGGAAATGATACAGAACAGATTGAGCTCGTAGGTATATCTATTGGTGGTGGAAAAGTAGAAATCACTGAGTTAAATGGCTTTGAATTACGTTTATCAGGCAATCACCCGGCAATTCTTATTATGCATAATGATCGCTATGGTGCTATTGCGTCTGTAACCAAAATTTTAGCGAAACATGAGATTAATATTGGACATATGGAAGTGAATCGTAAAGATGTCGGAAAAGAAGCATTGATGGTTATTGAAGTCGACCAAAATGTGGAAGATGCTATTTTAAAAGAGTTAGAGAGTGCTAATCATATTATTCAGATTTCCAAGATAGTCAGCTAATCGTCTACAGAGAGGAGTTTTTATCATATGTTTCGTAATGCCGCAGAATTAGTAGAAATGGCAGAAAAGGAAGATATTTTAATTTCAGAAATTATGATCCGTCAAGAGATGGAAGTTAAAGATAAATCACGTGAAGAAGTTTTTTCCGAAATGGAAAGGAACCTTGAGGTGATGGAAAAAGCTGTTGAAGACAGCCTGAAAGGTGTAGAATCTGTTACTGGATTAACTGGCGGAGATGCAGTTTTAATTCAAAATTACATGAAGGAAAAGACACCACTGTCAGGTAATCTGTTAATGGACGCTGTCAGTAAAGCAATGGGCACTAATGAAGTGAATGCAGCAATGGGTACAATTTGTGCAACACCAACTGCAGGAAGTGCAGGCTGTGTACCAGGAACATTATTTGCTGTTAAGAACCAATTGAATCCAACACGTGAGCAAATGATACGTTATCTTTTCACATCTGGAGCATTTGGATTTGTAGTTGCGAACAATTCATTTATTTCTGGAGCTGCTGGCGGATGTCAGGCAGAAGTAGGTTCAGCAGGAGCAATGGCGTCTGCTGCAATTGTTGAAATGGCTGGCGGAACCCCGCAGCAATCTGCTGAAGCATTTGCCATGACATTGAAAAATATGCTTGGTCTTGTTTGTGATCCAGTAGCGGGGTTAGTTGAAGTACCATGTGTGAAACGAAATGCAGGAGGGTCTTCTCTTGCAATTGTATCAGCGGATATGGCCTTAGCTGGTGTTACGAGCAGAATCCCATGCGACGAAGTGATTGGTGCCATGTACCGTATCGGTAAGCAAATGCCATCAAGCTTACGTGAGACGGGTGAAGGCGGACTTGCAGATACCCCTACAGGCCGCCTATTAAAAGAGAAAATATTCGGCATGTCCGTTTAGAAAGAGTGATCAACGTGCTAAGCGAACCAGTTATCCAATTAAATGGGGTGGGTGATAAATTTGCAGCAAGTCTGGCAGAGATGAATATCCATTCTGTAGAAGATTTGCTGTATTATTTTCCTAACCGATATGATGTATTTGAAATCAAACCTCTTAGCGAATTAATTCATGAAGATAAAGTGACAATCGAGGGAAGGGCAGTAAATGAGCCTTCCCTTACTTTTTATGGAAAAAGAAAATCCAGGTTAACGTTTAATGTTGAAGTAGAAAATGTAGCTATTAAAGCTGTTATGTTTAATCGTTCATTTGCTAAAAAGCAAATTAATGCTGGTGACACAATTACATTAACTGGTAAGTGGGATGCACACCGATTGCAAATCACTGTCAATAATTATAAAAAAGGTCCTGCATCTGAGCAGACAGCTATCCAGCCAATGTACTCGCTAAAAGGTGACGTAACTAATTATAAGCTAAAGAAAACGATACAGACCGCAATAAACGACTATGCAGCGGAAGTTACTGAAATTATACCAGCTTATTATTTGGACACTTATAAACTTCCGAATCGACAAAGTGCTGTAAGAACTATGCATTACCCGAAAAATAGAATTGATTTAAAACATGCAAGACGAAGATTTACATATGAAGAGTTTTTATTATTTCAGCTAAGAATGCAATTATTAAGAAAAATTAAGCGTGAGGCAACGAAAGGTAATGCACAGCACTATGATGCAATACGTCTTCAGGAATTTATTGGCACCTTCCCATTCTCATTAACCAATGCGCAACAAAAGTCATTGAATCAAATACTGGCAGACATGAAATCACCATACCGAATGAACCGTCTTTTACAAGGTGATGTTGGTTCCGGCAAAACAGCAGTAGCAGCGATTTGCCTATACGCTGCAATTACTGCAGGTAAACAAGGAGCATTAATGGTTCCAACAGAAATATTGGCTGAACAGCACTATCAATCACTCACAGAATTATTCGGTGATAATGCCACTATTGTTTTACTGACCGGTTCTGTCAAGGGGAAAAAAAGAAAAGAGATGACTGCTGCTATTGAACGACACGAGGTAAATATTGTTATCGGGACTCATGCTTTAATTCAGGATGATGTTTTTTTTGATGACCTTGGTTTTGCCATTGTTGATGAGCAGCATCGGTTTGGGGTAAAGCAACGTCGTACCTTGCGAGACAAGGGATTAAACCCTGATGTTTTATTTATGACAGCTACCCCAATCCCACGTACATTAGCAATTACTGCTTTTGGTGATATGGATGTTTCTGTAATTGATGAAATGCCATCAGGCAGAAAAGAAATTGAAACATACTGGACAAAAGAAAATACGCTTGACCGGGTACTCGGATTTATTGAAAAACGTGTTAATCAAGGTGAACAAGCCTATGTTATTTGTCCATTAATCGAAGAGTCGGACAAGATGGATATTCAAAATGCCGTTGACCTCTATCATCAATTACAGGAATTTTATTCAAATTCTTTAAAAGTTGGACTTATGCATGGACGACTTACAGCCGATGAAAAAGATGAGGTCATGAAAAAATATGCAGCAAATGAAATTCAAGTATTGGTCTCGACAACTGTTGTTGAGGTAGGAGTGAATGTCCAAAACGCAACAATTATGGTTATTTATGATGCAGAGCGTTTTGGTTTATCCCAGTTACATCAGCTTAGAGGACGCGTAGGTCGTGGAGATAAGCAAAGCTATTGTATCTTAATTGCTGATCCTAAGGGAGAAGTCGGAAAAGAACGGATGCGTATTATGACTGAAACCAATAACGGCTTTGAGTTATCCGAGCAGGATTTAAAGCTCCGTGGTCCGGGTGATTTCTTTGGCAAAAAACAAAGTGGTCTGCCAGACTTCAAGGTAGCAGATATGATTCATGATTATCGCGCTTTGGAAACTGCCAGGCAGGACGCGCAGGAAATAATTGAGAAGAATTTACTGGAGGAAAATGGTGAATTTTATCAATTAAAAGTTAACTTGGAAAACGATACATTTCTTCATGATAAACTCGATTAATTGTTAACTTGCATATTTAGACTTGGTATTATATATTACTATTAGTACCAAGTCATAGTATTAGCAGTAATACCACATTTTTTATGGATGGTGCCAGTAAATGAAGATACATAAAGTGGAACGGCAGCGATTATTAAAAGAAACGATTGAAAATACTCCGTTTATAACTGATGATGATTTATCAAAAATATTTAACGTTAGTATCCAGACAATTCGCTTAGACCGGATGGAACTATCTATTCCGGAACTTCGCGAGCGAATTAAGTCGGTTGCAACATACCAATGGAACGAAACGGTGAAAGCACTTACCCTGGATGAAGTAATTGGAGAAATTATTGATTTGGAATTGGATAACCGAGCAATTTCAATTTTAGTAATCACTAAAGAACATGTTTTTTCGAGAAACAAGATAGCAAGGGGACATCACTTGTTTGCTCAAGCAAACTCACTTGCTGTTGCCGTTATTAATGATGAACTCGCATTAACTGTAAAATCGGAACTTAAGTTTACGCGTCAGGTTAATGAGGGAGAACGTGTGGTTGCAAAAGCCTTTGTAGAAGATGTGAGCGATAAAGGTTTAACGGTTGTCAGGGTAAACAGCTTCGTTGAAAATGAAAAGGTGTTTACCGGGTTATTCCATATGTATCGCTCAAATGATCAAAAAGGGGACAATCCAAAATGAAAATAGCAATTGATGCCATGGGAGGCGACCATGCACCTAAAGAAATTGTTTTGGGAGCGATGGATGCTGTTTCCCAAATTGAAAATTTAACGATAACCTTAATTGGTGATGAAAAAAAAATAAATTCATATTTATCAAATTCAAAAAATATTGATATTATTCATACGGATGAAGTAATTACTGCTGCCGATGAGCCTGTTCGTGCGGTACGTCGTAAAAAAAATTCCTCGCTTGTATTAATGGGAAAAGAAGTAAAGGAAAATCGTGCTGATGCATGTATATCTGCTGGGAATACTGGTGCTCTGATGAGCGCTGGGCTATTCGTAGTTGGAAGAATTTCAGGTGTTGACCGTCCTGCATTAAGTCCGACATTACCAACGATAGATGGGAAAGGCTTTTTACTACTCGATGTAGGGGCCAATGTCGATGCAAAGGCGCATCATCTTGTCCAATACGCAATTATGGGCTCTATATACACGGAAAAGGTACGCGCGATTGCTAGCCCAACAGTAGGATTATTAAATGTTGGAACTGAAGATGGAAAAGGAAATGAACTAACTAAAAAAGCATTTACGCAATTAAAGAAAGCCCCAGTTAATTTCATAGGGAATGTTGAAGCACGAAATATATTATCAGGAGCAGCTGATGTTGTTGTAACAGATGGATTTAGCGGAAATATTGCATTAAAGACTATTGAAGGTACCGCAATGACAATGTTTTCAATGCTTAAAGAGACATTTATGTCATCTGTTAAAACAAAAATTGCCGCCGGAATGGTAAAAAGCGACTTAAAGGGTTTGCAAGGTAAGCTGGATTATTCAGAGTATGGCGGCGCTGGGTTATTTGGTCTTTCTGCACCTGTAATAAAGGCACATGGATCGTCGAATCGCCGTGCTGTATACAATGCAATTAAACAAGCGACACACATGGTTGAATTTGACGTAACAAATACAATGGAAACGACAATGGAAACAATTGAATGGGGGGAGAACGAATGAAACGAATAGCCTTTATGTTCCCTGGACAAGGGTCACAAACAGTAGGTATGGGGAAAACATTTTATGATGAATATCCCGAGGTACAGGAATTATTTCATGAAGCGGATCAGCTTTTAGACGTAGATATATCAACTATTATGTTTGATGGTTCTAAGGAAAAATTAACAGAAACAGAAAACGCTCAGCCCGCATTATTACTTTCTAGTTTTGCTGTACATACGTTGCTTGTAAAAGAAGGAATAAAGCCTGATATGGCTGTTGGACATAGTCTTGGAGAATATAGTTCACTGGTCGCAGCCGAAGCAATTTCTTTCCAGGAAGCACTGCCACTTGTTGCTTCGCGTGGCAAATTGATGGAAGAAGCGTTTCCAAAGGGAAAAGGTGCAATGGCAGCAGTTCTGGGTATGTCTGAGGAGGATATAAAACAATCACTCCAACGTTTGGGCGAAAATGAAGTTGTTGATATTGCCAACTTGAATTGCCCTGGTCAGATTGTTATTTCCGGGTCTAAAGAAGGAATAGAGACAGCAAGTAAGCTTTTAAAAGAAAATGGTGCAAAACGTGTTTTGCCACTGAATGTTAGTGGTCCATTTCATTCCAGACTTATGAAGACAGCTAATGAGCAGCTTTCCCAAAAATTAAATGATATAGAATTTAATGATGCAAGCATTCCGGTGTATGCCAATGTTTCTGCTCAGCCTGTAACCGAAAAGGAAGAAATAAAAGATTTACTAATCAGACAGCTTTATTCTCCTGTTAGATTTGAAGAATCCATCCGTAATATGATTGATGATGGTGTAGATGCGTTTGTTGAAGTAGGTAATGGTAAAGTATTAAGTGGTTTAGTGAAGAAAATTGACCGTAACATTAAAACATTTGCAGTACAGGATCCGGCATCGTTAAACGATTTTATTTCGTGGTACAAGGAGGACTTGTAATGTTACAAGGAAAAAACGCTCTAGTAACTGGAGCTTCACGCGGTATCGGTCGCTCCATCGCCCTGGAATTGGCAAAACAAGGTGCAAATGTGGCAGTAAATTATGCTGGCAGTGAAGAAAAAGCACAATCTGTTGTTGAAGAAATCGAGCAATTGGGTGTAAAATCATTTAAGGTACAGGCAGATGTTGCGAACCAAGAGAATGCTAAAGCAATGATTAAAGAAGTTGTTAGCCAATTTGGCAGTTTGGATATCTTGGTTAATAATGCTGGGATTACAAGGGATAATTTGTTAATGCGGATGAAGGAAGAAGAATTCGACCAAGTGATTAACACGAATCTCAAAGGTGTTTTCCAATGTACCAAAGCTGTTTCAAGACAGATGATGAAACAAAAAAGCGGCAGAATTATAAATGTTGCTTCAATTGTAGGTGTGAGTGGTAACCCCGGGCAGGCAAATTATGTTGCAGCTAAAGCTGGTGTAATCGGTTTAACGAAGTCCACCGCAAAAGAATTTGCATCCCGTAATATCTTGGTTAACGCAGTCGCGCCTGGTTTTATTTCAACAGATATGACGAATGAACTCACTGAGGAGCAAAAAGAAGGCATGCTTGCGATGGTTCCTTTAGCAAAACTTGGTGAACCTGAAGATGTGGCAAAAGTTGTCCGTTTCCTTGCATCAGATGACGCCAATTATATTACTGGACAAACAATTCACATAGATGGTGGAATGGTAATGTAGGTAATGGGGTCTTGTTTTGATGTGTAAACTAGAGTCAGTAGCGCACGGGCCTTGTCCCCAAGTAATAATTGCATACGTTGGCTAGAAGCCTGAACAAGATTAGGAAGAGTAAATCAGGATCAGAGCACAAAAGTTAAAATCCTCGAAGGGGGGTGAAGTATTATGGCAGATGTATTTGATCGTGTGAAAAACATCATCGTTGATCGTCTTGATGTGGAAGAATCTAAAGTGAAAATGGAAGCCTCTTTTAAAGATGACTTAGAAGCAGACTCATTAGACGTTGTTGAGCTTGTTATGGAGCTTGAAGATGAATTTGATATGGAAATAGCAGATGAAGAAGCAGAGAAAATTAATACTGTGGGTGATGCTGTTAACTACATAAACAGTATTCAATCATAAATATAGTCGAAAGTCTCGCAAATGCGGGACTTTCCGTATATTTAATGTTTCAGATTAAATTTTTGCTAAGTAAAATAAATAGTACTGAGTGGTGATAATGATATGAATATTTCATCGTTGCAAGAACAACTTGATATTACATTTAATGACCATGACTTAATCAGACAGGCTTTTACACATTCATCTTATGTGAATGAGCATCGTGAAGAATCATTTTCGGATAATGAACGTCTGGAATTTTTAGGGGATGCCGTTTTGGAATTAGGTGTTTCTCAATATCTATATAGAAACCAGGATAGCATGGCTGAAGGGGATCTAACTAAGTTACGTGCATCGATTGTTTGTGAACCATCTTTAGTAAATTTTGCTCGTGAATTGAATTTCGGGGAATTTATACGATTAGGTAAAGGTGAGGAACAAACAGGTGGCCGCGATCGCCCTGCTTTGTTAGCAGACGTTTTTGAAGCGTTCCTTGGAGCATTGTATCTTGATAAGGGTTACGATGTTGCTATTCAATTTTTAGAGAAATACGTATTTCCGAAAATAAAAACAGGTGCTTTTTCGCATGCGATGGATTATAAGAGTCAGCTGCAAGAGCTTGTCCAGCAACATAAAATTCACAACATAGAATATAGTATCGTGGAAGAAAAAGGCCCTTCCCATGACAAGGAGTTTGTTACACAGGTACTAATTAAAGGTGATGTTGCAGGAGTTGGTGTTGGTCGCACAAAAAAAGAAGCCGAACAACGTGCAGCAAAAAATGGATTGGACAGCTATAACGACTAAAAAGTTATTAGAAAACTTGGCCTAACGCCAACTCTTAATTGAATTTAAACAGTAAGAAAGAATCCATACTTTTTGGTTAATTAAGTAATAAACCAGAGAATCATTTGATTCTCTGGCCTTTTAGAAATACATTTATGTTATGATTTCCTTACAGATCGTAATTCATCAATAAATGCTTGTGTTTCCGAAGCACTTAATTGCCCCTTTTGCTTAATCATGTCATACATAAATTTAATGTCCTCGTATTTATCTAAATCATAATCTTCCGGATCCATAATGGTGCGGTTAACGACATTCAACATCTCAGCAAGCTCATCAAGGATAAACGTTAAGTTTTCTTTTGACGGATTCTCCAAATTCATATAAACACCTCATCTAAATAGTTTGGCAACAACAAAAGCAATAAATTACGTATGTACTTGGCGATGCCTTCTTTTGTGCCTATGTTTATGATAAAATAAATGCGGTAAAAAGCCAAATTTAATAGGTACATAAAATTTTACTTTACCTCGGCAAGAAATAGGAGAATGTATAATGTATTTAAAACGATTGGAAAGTGTCGGATTCAAGTCCTTTGCTGAACGGATTAGTGTTGATTTTGTTCCTGGCGTTACAGCGGTAGTAGGTCCAAATGGAAGTGGGAAAAGTAATATAACAGATGCAATAAGGTGGGTTCTTGGGGAGCAATCAGCCAGATCCTTACGTGGTTCCAAAATGGAAGATATTATTTTTCAGGGCAGTGACTCAAGAAAGCCCTTAAACGTTGCTGAGGTTACTCTAGTACTGGATAACAACGATAAAGAACTTCCGCTTGACTATGAAGAAGTAAGTGTCACCCGCCGTGTATATCGTTCAGGGGAGAGTGAGTTTTATATAAATAAACAAGCTTGTCGACTGAAAGATATCGTGGAGCTATTTATGGATTCAGGTCTTGGTCGTGAAGCATTCTCGATTATCAGTCAGGGAAAAGTAGAGGAAATTTTAAGTTCCAAAGCAGAAGAACGACGTACTATTTTTGAAGAGGCTGCAGGCGTACTTAAATATAAACAACGTAAGAAGAAAGCAGAATATAAACTAGCTGAAACACAGGAGAATTTAAATCGTGTAGAAGATATTATTTATGAGATCGAACAGCAAATTGATCCGTTAGAGGAACAAGCTGCAACTGCTAAGAAATATTTGGATAAGAAAGAACAATTGAAACAACAGGAAATCTCGCTTCTTGTTACGGAAATTGAACAACTTCATCAACAATGGCAAGCATTACTTGATGAATTAGAAAAAGAAAAAATGAATGAAATTAATCTGAAAACGTCAATCCAGCAAAAAGAAGCAAAACTGGAAAGTGAGCGTCAGGAAATTCAGGAACTGGATGAAGAAGTTGAACAACTGCAAGCAAACCTCTTAACTACTACACAACAACTTGAGCAGCTTGAAGGTAAAAAGCAGTTACATAATGAACGTACTAAACATTTTGCCGAAAACAAAGAAAAGCTGGAGCTGCAAAAAAGGGAAGCAGCAACTCGCATTGATAAGTTACAAGATGAGCTTAACGAAGAAAGTGAACAACTTTCAACATTACAGGCAAGACGAGATAATACAAAACAGCAGGTTGAACAATTAGAAGAAAAACTGGCAACAGGAAGAGAAAATATTGCTGAGCAAATTGAAGAACTGAAATCGGATTATATCGAATTTCTAAATAAGCAGGCTGCAAAGCGAAATGAAAAACAATCGATTGAACAGCAGCAACAACAGATTACCGGTAAAAAAGATAAACAGGCAGAGAAATTTGAGGATTTACTCATACAGCGAAACGAGCTTACCACTAAAAAAGATCAACTGGAATCTGATTATAAAGATCAGGAAGAGAAATATAATGCTAAGAGTTCAGCTATACAGCAGTTAAAAGAAAAGTTAAGCAGTGATCGCCATGCATTTCAAGAAGCACAGACCAAACTATATCAAGGCTATCAATATATGGAGAAGCTAAAATCCAAACAGGAAATGCTTGAAGATATGAAAGAAGATTTTCAAGGGTTCTTCTATGGTGTTAAGGCTGTTCTGAAAGCTCGTGAGGAAGGAAAACTTGATGGTATCTCAGGTGCTGTGATTGAACTTGTTGATGTGCCTAAAACGTATATTACAGCAATTGAAACAGTACTCGGTGCTCAAGCGCAGCATGTCGTTGTGAATGATGATACGGCTGCCCGTGATGCGATTAGCTGGCTTAAAAAAACTAGCAATGGACGAGCAACGTTTTTACCATTATCCTCCATTAAAGCTCGTTTTGTGCCGAAAGAGGTACTGTCAAAAGTCGAGAATCATGCTGGTATTGTTGGTGTCGCTGCGGATTTAGTATCTGCACAAGATGACTTTCAAAAAGCAGTTAATCATCTAATGGGTCATGTGATAATTGCTAAAACACTACGCGATGCCAACGAAATTGCCAAAACTGTTATGCGCAAGTTTAGGATAGTTACACTTGATGGGGACGTTGTTAATCCAGGTGGGTCAATGTCTGGTGGAGCACAGAAGAAATCGAATCAGTCCCTGTTCACAAGGGAAAAGGATTTACAGGAAGTAACAGATAAATTAAATGAATTTCAGAAGAAGGCAAGTTCTTTTGAACAGAAAGTTAATAAACAAAAGCAGCAAATTGAAGAGTCAGAAAAACAATTAGCAAACGAAGAACAAGCTATTACCAATGAACATCAGATACTCCAGGAAATTCGATCTGCCTACAAAGAAGTAGAAATGAAACTGGTATCACTTAATGATAATCTAACGTTATATGATCAGGATAAACAGCAATTTGACCAGGATAACAATGAATTAGTAACCCGTGATAAGCAACTTACAAATGAACTGGATGATATTTCTAGTCAGCTTGAGACGGTACAAAATCAGATTGATGAACTTACGGAACAGGAAGCAGATTTCAAAGAAAACCAGGAACAATTACAACAGGATTTGCAGAAAGAACAGGTGAACTTGGCTGAGCAGGAAGAACGTCTGAAGAACCAACGTGAAAAAACGAATACGATTAAAGAACAATTAACCGAATTTCAAGCGCAATATGATAACTACACTAACGATCTAAACGACTTGCTGGAAATGCATAATTCCGAAGAAACCGAAGCAGAAATTGATCAGAACATCCAGTCGGCAAAGGAAAATAAGGAAACCTTAACGACTAGAATCCAGCAGATGCGTTCGGACAGGTCAGAGCGGACACAGCTTATGCAGGATCAGGAAAGAGAATTAAAAGAAGAGAACAAAAAGCACCAATCATTTATGCAAGAAATCCAGCAAAAAGAAGTTCAAGCGAATCGCTTAGATGTGGAACTGGAGAATAGGCTGTCGCAACTGCAAACAGAATATACGATTACTTTTGAAAAGGCTAAACAGACCTACGATAAGACAGAGGATATTGAAGAGACTAAATCTATGGTGAATCGGATCAAACAAGCGATTGACCAGCTTGGTACAGTGAATCTGGGTGCGATTGATGAATATGACCGAATTTCTGAGCGTTATGACTTTTTATCTGAGCAAAAGAATGACTTAGTGGAAGCAAAACAAACGCTATATAGCGTAATTTCAGAAATGGATGAGGAAATGCAAAAGCGATTCGGTGAAACGTTCAGTCAGATTAAGGACGAGTTCGCTGTTGTCTTTGAGCAATTGTTTGGAGGCGGTCGTGCAGAGTTGAAGTTAACTGACCCAAGTAATCTTCTGGATACAGGTGTAGAAATTATTGCACAGCCACCAGGTAAAAGACTGCAGCATTTGGGTCTGCTTTCCGGTGGGGAACGCGCATTAACAGCAATAGCATTATTATTTGCGATATTACGTGTTCGTCCTGTACCGTTTTGTGTACTAGACGAAGTAGAAGCTGCACTTGATGAAGCAAATGTTACGAGGTTTGCAAAATATGTGAATGCATATAGTAAAGATACGCAATTTATTGTAATCACACACCGTAAAGGTACAATGGAAGAAGCAAATGTATTGTATGGTGTGACAATGCAAGAGTCTGGAGTATCACGTTTAGTATCTGTTCGGTTAGAGGATACGAAAGAACTAGTTAATTCGTAGGGAGGATGTCAGATAGATGAGCTTCATGGAAAAATTGAAAGGTAAATTCAAGCAAAACGAAGAAACAGAAGAAGTTTCAGCAAAATATAAAGAAGGTATGGAAAAAACACGAAATTCCTTTTCAGGCAAGATAAATGATCTAATCGCCCGCTATCGTAAAGTTGATGAGGATTTTTTTGAAGAACTAGAAGAAGTGCTTATTTCAGCAGACGTTGGGGTTATGACCGTAATGGATCTTGTTGAAGAATTGAAGATGGAAGTTAAACGTCAAAACATAAAAGATACGAAAGAAATAAAGGATGTTATTTCTGAAAAGCTTGTCGAAATTTACTATGGAGATGACGATGAGGAAATTGAAGCGTTGCATATTGAAGAAAACCAACTTTCTGTTATTCTTGTTGTTGGTGTGAATGGGGTTGGCAAGACAACTACTATTGGTAAACTCGCACACAAATTAAAACAGGATGGTAAAAATGTTGTTTTAGCAGCGGGTGATACTTTCCGTGCTGGTGCGATCGAACAGCTAGATGTCTGGGGAGAACGCGCCGACGTTGATGTGGTCAAGCAAAGTGCTGGAAGTGATCCTGCAGCAGTTATCTTTGACGGTATTAAGGCTGCGAAATCCCGTAACGCCGATGTATTAATATGTGATACAGCAGGAAGGTTACAAAATAAGGTAAACTTAATGAATGAGCTTTCTAAAGTAAAGCGAGTTATTGAGCGTGAAGTTCCTGGAGCACCCCATGAAGTACTGTTAGTGTTAGATGCTACGACTGGTCAAAATGCAATGAGCCAGGCAAAAACATTTTCCGATGCAACAGATGTGTCTGGTATTGTGTTAACGAAGCTTGATGGAACCGCTAAAGGTGGAATTGTCCTAGCAATCCGGAATGAATTGAATATCCCTGTTAAATATGTGGGGCTTGGAGAAAAAGTAGAGGATCTTCAAGAATTTAATGCACACGCATTTGTCTATGGTTTATTCGCTGATCTTCTTGATGATAGCCCAGAATAATGTTACTATATTTTATGTAAAGGATTTTCACTTAACAAGGGGTGTTTTGATTGCTGGAAAAAACTACACGAGTTAATTATTTATTCGATTTTTATCAAGAGCTACTAACCCCTAAACAGCGTAATTATATGGAAATGTACTATTTGGAGGACTACTCACTGGGTGAAATTTCCGAGCTATTTAAAGTTTCCAGGCAAGCTGTTTATGATAACATTAGACGTACAGAAAAAATGCTTGAATCCTATGAAAAGAAGTTAAAATTATATGATAAATTTCAGCAGCGTGTTAGTATTTTAGATCAGCTGGATGAAGTAACCAAAGACGATAGCAAGATACATCAGTTTATTAACAAATTAAAAGAATTAGATTAGGGGGACACCTTCTATGGCATTTGAAGGATTGGCCGACCGTTTACAAAATACGATGAAAAAAATAAAAGGTAAAGGTAAGGTTTCAGAACAAGACGTTAAAGAAATGACCCGTGAAGTTCGACTTGCTTTACTTGAAGCCGATGTAAATTTTAAAGTTGTAAAAGACTTAATTAAACGGATTAAAGAGCGTGCGGTTGGACAGGAAGTTATGGAGAGCTTAACACCTGGCCAGCAGGTTATTAAAGTCGTAAAAGAAGAATTAACAGAATTAATGGGTGGCGAGCAGAGTAAAATTGCTGTTGCTGATCGTTCGCCAACTGTCATCATGATGGTAGGTCTGCAAGGTGCTGGTAAGACAACGACAACTGGTAAGCTAGCAAATCATTTACGAAAACAGCATAATCGGTCCCCACTATTGGCAGCCTGCGACATATACCGCCCAGCAGCGATCGACCAGCTTGAAACACTTGGCAAGCAATTGGAAATGCCTGTATTTTCAAAAGGAACAGAGGCCAATCCGGTTGATATTGCTTCTGAAGCCGTAGAGCAAGCTAAAGCAGAACACAATGATTATGTAATCATTGATACAGCAGGGCGTTTGCATGTTGATACTGATTTAATGGATGAATTACAGCAGATTAAGTCAGCTGTTAAGCCAGATGAAATATTCTTAGTTGTTGACGCTATGACAGGTCAGGACGCAGTAAATGTTGCCGAAAGCTTCAATGAGCAGCTAGACTTATCTGGTGTGGTTCTAACGAAACTTGATGGTGATACACGTGGTGGTGCAGCACTATCTATCAAAGCTGTTACTGATAAACCGATAAAATTTGCCGGTACGGGTGAAAAACTAGATGGTTTTGAGGCATTTCACCCCGAACGAATGGCATCGCGGATTCTCGGGATGGGTGATGTGTTATCACTAATTGAAAAAGCACAAACTAATGTTGATGAGAAACAAGCGAAGGAACTTGAACAAAAAATGCGAACAGCATCTTTTACCTTTGATGACTTTTTGGAACAAATGGGTCAAGTGAAGAATATGGGCCCGTTAGAGGACCTGATGGGGATGATCCCTGGAGCCAACAAAATGAAGGGGCTAAAAAATGCGCAAATTGATGAGAAACAGCTTGTTTATGTAGAAGCAATTATTAAATCAATGACAAAGAAAGAAAGGCAAGAGCCAAGCATTATGAACGCAAGCAGAAAGAAGCGAATTGCGAAAGGTTCGGGAACTTCAGTTTCACAAGTGAATCGTTTATTGAAGCAGTTTGAAGAAATGAAAAAAATGATGAAGCAAATGACAGGTGCCCAAAAAGGGAAAAAGGGTAAGGGAATGCAGTTTCCGTTCATGTAATTTAAAAAGCGAAAGCGCCCTTAGGCTAAAACCTTCCCGTCCTGGGGCAACATCTGTATTAGCACGTCCTGTGTGTCGTAGCTTGGCAAGGCTGAATCTGTCTACTGTAAAAGTTTTATTGATTTTCTTTTTTGTTGTAATGGAAAAACACTTTACAGACATTGAACTATCTGTTAGAATCTAAAATTGTGTAAAACATATTAATTGGAGGTGCAATAACATGGCAGTTAAAATTCGTTTGAAACGTATGGGGTCTAAAAGAAATCCATTTTATCGTTTAGTTGTAGCAGATTCACGTTCTCCACGTGATGGTCGCTTAATCGAACAAATTGGAACATACAATCCTGTAGTTAATCCGGTTGAAGTTAAGATAGATGAAGAAAAAGCATTGGATTGGATGACTAAAGGTGCTAAACCAAGTGATACAGTTCGTAATCTATTCTCAAAAGAAGGCATCATGAAAAAATTCCACGACCAGAAAAATCAAAAGTAAAGTAGTGTGATATCATGAAAGCCCTAATTGAATCAATTGTTACCCCATTAGTCGATCAGCCAGAGGACATTGTTGTAACAGAGACAGAAGAGGATGCAAAAATTGTTTATCATCTTTCTGTAAATCAAGACGATGTTGGTAAGGTTATTGGCAAAAATGGACGTATCGCAAAAGCAATTCGGACCGTTGTGTATGCAGCGAAATCGGATGCTAACAAACGTATTTATTTGGATATTATGTAAAGGGAGAGGGGATACCTTTCCCTTTTTCCACATCTAATTCATTATTTCTGTACCAGGACTGTTTAAGAGAGTGAGGAACAGTAGTGCAAATAATAAAGAAGGTTCTCATAAAACAAGTTATTACAGACAAAAGTAAGGCAAAATTGCATAAAAACTTTTATAATCATAAAATGCGGCTTGAACAAGAGTGTCAACAACTCCTGTTTGAACAACGTAAGTTACAAAATAAAACAGGTGTATCAAAGCAAGAACTCTCTCAGCGATTTCAACAGGAAGTTAAAAATCGCAAAGAAAAAATAAAGCTGCTTGATTTTAAAATCGAACAGATGGATATGCTGGAAATAGGCAGTGAAATCACAGAAAAAGAAGTTGAATCTCTTGTTGAAGTGAAAGTTGGATCGCATTGGAATGAGATTATGGAAGAAACAGCGATTGTTATTGAAGATGACATCGTTATCCGAATTGACGAGTAGCAGGTGAAGTATGACTGAAAAGATGTTTAATGTAGGTAAAATAATAAACACACATGGTATAAAAGGCGAAGTAAAAGTACTTCGTATCAGCGATTTTGACGAACGGTTTGAAGCTGGAGGAACATTATTTCTAGTGAAAGAAAACGAAGCTCCTATTGAACTGGAAATTGATTCACACCGTGTACATAAGGGGTTTGACCTTCTTCAATTTAAAGGAATCGATAACATTAGTGATGTTGAACATTATAAAGGTGCATTTTTAAAAATAACGGAAGAACAGTTAACGGACCTGGAAGAAGATGAATACTATTACCACGAAATTATTGGCTGTGATGTTTATTTGAATAGTGGTGAAAAGCTCGGTGTAATTAAAGAAATTTTATCTCCAGGAGCAAATGATGTGTGGGTCATGAAACAGGAAAAGGGTAAAGATGTACTCATTCCTTACATTGAAGAAGTTGTAAAGCAGGTTGATGTGTCAGCTGGAAAAGTGATCATCGAACCAATGGAAGGACTGCTCGACTAATGCATATTGATGTATTAACGTTATTTCCTGAAATGTTGTCCGGGGTTTTTAATTCTTCGATTCTTAGAAAAGGATATGAAAAGGACAAGTTTAGCTATAGCCTAGTTAATTTTCGGGATTATACCGAAAACAAACATTATAAAGTCGATGACTACCCTTATGGTGGCGGAGCAGGTATGGTGTTAACTCCACAACCTATATTTGATGCAGTTGATGCAGTTGTCAAGGAAAGGTCAACAAAGCCACGAATTGTACTTATGTGTCCGCAAGGTGAACCTTATAATCAGAAAAAGGCTGAGGAGCTTGCAAAAGAAGAGCACCTCGTATTTATTTGTGGTCATTATGAGGGCTACGATGAACGGATCAGGGAACAGCTTATCACCGATGAAATTTCCATAGGTGATTATGTGCTTACCGGTGGAGAACTTGGTGCTATGGTTGTTATTGACAGTGTTGTTCGGTTATTACCGGATGTTTTAGGTAACAAAGAATCCGCACCTGAAGATTCCTTTTCAACTGGATTACTCGAGCACCCACATTACACACGTCCGGCTAACTTTCGCGGTATGAAAGTTCCGGACATACTGCTTTCAGGCGATCATGCTAAAATAGAAGCGTGGCGCAGGAAAGAATCATTGAAACGGACATATGAAAGACGACCTGAATTAATCGATAAACACACATTATCTGAAGAAGACGCTAAAATATGGAATGAATTTAATAATAAATAGAAAAACAGTTGAACTCACTATATCAATATGGTATATTTACTGTTGTGCTTAAGTAGGATACTTAAGCCGTATAAACGGTGTTCCGCTGTCCCTTAGTAAGATATGAGCATTGGTTTGGAAGGAGTGAAGCAGTATGCAACAATTAATCGCAGACATCACAAAAGATCAGCTTCGTACTGATCGTCCTGAGTTTCGCCCAGGAGACACTGTTAAAGTACACGTTAAGGTTGTCGAAGGCACCCGTGAACGTATTCAGGTTTTCGAAGGTGTTGTAATTAAACGCCAAAACGGTGGAATCAGTGAAACATTTACAGTAAGAAAACTTTCTTACGGTGTTGGTGTTGAACGTACATTCCCAGTACATTCTCCTCGCGTTGCGAAAATTGAAGTTTCTCGTCGTGGTATTGTTCGACGTGCAAAACTATACTATCTTCGTAATTTACGTGGAAAAGCAGCACGTATTAAAGAACGCAGATAATAGTCAACATTATTGGAAAGGAGCTTTGCCCATGTGTGCAAACTCCTTTCCTTTTTACTTTTAGAAAACTTGGCTTATCGCCAAGCCTTGATATAGATAAGCCTTAGTTGTACTTATGCAGTAAGAAAGTATTTATACTTACTTTTGTATGAAAATACCTCTCTAACTTGATTTTAGCGGACACAGGAGACGCTATTTCTATATAAAAGTAATCTTTTCGATGTTATCCGGACACGGAAGCCCTTATTTCACATATATCATGGGTATTTGACTGTATTTGTGTGAAATAAGGTCCCTGGTGTCCGGAAACACCACCATTTTCGTAATTTCTGCCAAATAAGGTCCCTGATGTCCGCTAAACCTTAAATTTGCTATATGAAAAATAATTTTCATGATGGATGGTAGCTGCCCATTCGGTAGCCATGGTGGTTTCTTAAACTGCTAAATACAAATACATATTCACGTGGAATGATATAATACAGGTAATATAATAATACTATAATATATACAATATATACTGTTGTTGTCGGAGGGGAATATATGGCTAAACAGAAAAGTGAATGGTTTGACTGGATAAAGGCTTTACTAATTGCCTTTGCATTAGCTTTTATCGTTCGGACATTCTTTTTTGCCCCAATTGTTGTAGATGGTCCATCCATGATGCCCACACTGCATGATCGGGACCAAATGATTGTTAATAAGTTTTTATATGATATTACAGAGCCAGAACGATTTGATATAGTCGTTTTTCATGCTTCAGATCAAAAAGATTTTATTAAACGAATTATTGGATTACCTGGCGAACATGTTGCTGTTGACGATGATGTATTATATATCAATGGCGAAGAGGTTAAAGAACCATTTCTGGCATCACAAAAGAAAAAGAGGATGTCCACTAACCCATTGACAAGTGATTTTAAGCTTGAAGATCTTCCCGGTGCATATGAAAAAATACCAGAAAATCACGTGCTTGTGTTAGGTGACAATCGTAACAATTCAACAGACAGCCGAATGTTAGGTCTAGTATCGATGGACCAAATTGTTGGAAAGACAGGTCTAATATACTGGCCTTTTGATAGAATGCAGACTATAAGCGAATAAGGTGATAAAATAATGACAATACAATGGTTTCCAGGGCATATGGCAAAAGCAAGACGTGAGGTAGAGGAGAAATTAAAGCTTGTTGATTTTGTAATGGAGCTAGTTGATGCAAGAGCCCCACTATCTTCACAAAATCCAATGTTGCAGCAGGTATTACAGAACAAGCCTAAAATGGTTGTCCTGATGAAAAAAGATTTAGCAGATAGCCGAGAGACGGACAGATGGATTTCTCATTTTAAAGATCAAAACATCCAGGCAGTAGCAATTAATGTGAATGATAAAGCTGACTTAAAACGAGTAATCCAACTAGGTAAAGAGCTGGGACAGGCGAAGATGGAGAAACTAAGGAAAAAGGGAATTCAGCCACGTCCAGCCAGGGCAATGATTATCGGCATTCCAAATGTTGGTAAGTCTAGTTTAATCAACCGTCTCGCCAATAAGAAGATTGCTAAAACTGGTGATAAGCCAGGTGTAACAAAACAACAGTTATGGATTAAAGTAAAAAAAGACTTCGAGTTGCTTGATACTCCGGGAATTTTATGGCCTAAATTTGAAGATGAAATAGTTGGCTATCGTTTAGCAGCAATTGGCACTATCAAGGACCAATTGCTATCGTTACAGGATATTGTGGCCTTTGTTATTAAGTATATGCAAGAGCATTACCCTAGACAATTAAAAGAGCGATATGCAATTGATGCAGATATGGAAGACATGTGGGAAATATTTGTGTCAATTGGTAAACAGCGTGGTGCTTTGGAAAGTGGCGGAAACGTAAATTTCGAAAAGGTGTCAGACTTGGTAATAGGCGATCTGCGGACAGGTAAGCTTGGTGATATCACACTTGAAACACCAGAAAATTAAGTGGCATTCATCTAAGGATGATGTCACTTTCACTTTTTCCCGAAAAGAGCCGATATATAGAAATAGAAAAAGGTGATGAAATGGAACAAAAATCGATTGCTGTAATAAAGCAACTATTTGAAACTGAAAACATTGATGAATCATTTGTGAGTGAATTGAAAATGGACGAGCGTAAAGGTGTTCAGAAACTTATTAAACAATATGAACGCCAAAAACTAAAAGAGCAGAAATTAAAACAGAATTTTGAGCAAATGTCCCGTTATGAAATAAACTGCTATGCGAATGGCTGTCAGTATGTTGCTGGTGTTGATGAAGCTGGTCGTGGTCCACTTGCAGGCCCTGTTGTAGCTGCTTCCGTTATTTTACCAAGGGAATTTAGATTACTTGGGTTAAACGATTCCAAACAGTTGAATGAAACATCAAGAAATGAATTTTTTAGTATTATCAAGGAACAGGCGGTAAGTTATGGAATATCCATTATAGGGAGCCAGAAAATTGATCAGGTCAATATCTACGAAGCTACGAAACTTGCAATGTATGATGCCATAAATCAATTGAATCCAAAACCGGATCATATTTTGTTAGATGCGGTAAGGCTTGACAACCTACCTTGTTCGTCTGACCCTATTATAAAAGGGGATCAGGAAAGCATAACTATCGCTGCAGCTAGTATTTTGGCAAAAGTTACCCGTGATAATCTGATGAAGGAATTACATAACAAGTACCCAGTCTATGAATTCAAGTCTAATATGGGATATGGTACGAAGCGTCATATGGAGATGTTAACAGAACACGGCATATCTCCATACCATCGAAAGTCGTATGCACCTGTAAGAAATGCTATCAACTAATGGATGTTATCTACAAGATTGTTGCATTATTAAAATAACGAGACCAAAGCGTAGCTGATATAAAATGCGACGTAGTGAAATTTGTAAGTTTCTCTAACCACGCAGCTGGAATATGCTCCCTTTCCGTGGGCAAGTGCCGAGCCTCCTCAGCTCGTACCTCGCCTGCGGGGTCTCGCCTAGGAGGCTGTCCGACGAAGTGAAATTGCCGAATATTTATTCAAAATACGGTGGATTATACATTAATAATTCAGTGTGAATGCATATATATTCACAGAATTTATTCCATCGGACAGCCTCCTAGCTTGTTCTTCCCACAGGAGTCTCGCATATTCCAGCTGCTAGTTTAAATGGTTTAAAAAATTTTTATTCCTTATCCATCACAATGTATATTTTGTTATTTTATCAAGTTATAATGGACAAATCTTAGCGCAGGAAACACACGTAGACTCCTGGGGGAGGAAAGGCTAGATGAGGCATCTGAGTGCGTCAGCACGAAGAGGGCTCAACAGCCGCCCCCGGAAAGCGAAGTGTATTTCCGTAGCGGTGTTACTGCATTCAACCACTAGTTCGCAGTATATCAACTGTGACGGTTATAGAGCTGTAAATTTTACGAAATGAGCTTAACTAATAGATAGAGGGGGGCTTTCTATGAGTATTCAACATTTATCAGGACAGCGAATAACTTCATCTCAGGTTTCTAATTCCACGCAAACCTTAAGACCAGGGCAAATTGTTCAAGGAAAAATTGGTAAATTATTCTCGAACAATAAAGCACAAATTCAGCTTGGATCACAAAAATTGATTGCTCAATTAGAAGCTTCCTTGACCATTGGTGGAAAATATCATTTTCAGGTGCAGGCATCAGATAATGTTATTCATTTAAAAGTAATTGGAGAACAACTAAAAAATCAGGCTAATGTAAATATCATGAGTTTGATGCGACAGCTCGGTCTTAATACAACTAAGTCAAACATTGCACTTATGCAGTCTTTAATTAGTGAAAAGATACCATTCTCAAAAGAACAATTACAAAAGTCATTTCAGCTGTTGGAAGGTGCCAAAAACAAATCTCAGGCTCACCAAATAGTGAAGGATATGATCGCGGCAAGATTACCAATAACAGATTCAGTTTTTCAGGCATTGGCTTCAAAAAACACGAATGGAATGACAGACCAAATAAAGTCATTATTGCAGCAGTTAAGACAAGATTCAAACCAAACTCAACTCCACCAGCGTTTAATAAATCGATTAAGCCAAATGACGGAGCTGCCATCTAATCAAGTAATAGTTAAGCAAATCATCAGCCAAGCTAGTACTAATAATCAACAACTTTTTAATGTGTTAAAGGGTTCAGGGGTTGTTGATGCAAGTGCAGATTTTTCCACTTGGAAGTCTGAATGGGCAGCTTTTGCCAAGGGGGATAATCTCACTTCAGGGAAATATGCTAAGCTTCCTTTTCAATTAAACAACCTGGAAGCAACTCGGGGACTTGAACATATGAGTAATAACGGTACAAGTTTAAGGGCCACTTCAAAGGCAATTATTCAAAGCTTTGGACATTCTGTTGAAACTGCAGCTGCAAACAATACTGCATTGCCCGGGCAGGATTTTGCCCAACTGAAACAGCAGTTGACCAAAACTGTAATGCCTCTTCTTTCAGATACACAACAGCAGCAGCTAACAAAGCTCATAGAAAATAATCCAACCCAAATGCGTCAGCTCCTTTCTGTCTTACGAACTATGGCAAGTAGTGATACATATGCAGACATTGATAGTGTTTTGACAACGATGAAACTAGGTGAATCGTTTCTTAATTCTTCTCCAAAAGAGCAATTTTTAAGTCAAATACAACAGGTATTGCGATTTACTGGATTGAACTATGAGAATCAGCTAGCCAATAATATGGCGCAACAGCAATCAGCTACAATTAAATCGATGCTTATGCAAATTCTTCAGCAATCGGATGGAACGGTTCATGATCGTTCACAACAATTGTTGAACTTTATAAATGGGATGCAAATACAGTCTGTAAACGACACAACCAACTCCCTTCAAGCAAGTTTGCAGATACCAGCTGAAAAACTAGGATTGCCTAATGATATGCAACTGGATTTCGAAGGTAAAAGGACAGAGGATGGGAAAATTAATCCTGATTTTTGTCGAATAATATTTTATTTGGAACTAGCAAATTTAAACGAAACCATTATTGACATGAATATTCAAAAACGCGCTGTAGCAATAACCATATACAATGATCAGAGCGAAATGGCTGATTACTCTACCTCTCTTAAACCGATGGTAAGAGAGGGGCTGGAGTCATTAAATTACCAGCTTTCAACTATTACTATAAAACCAATTCATGAAAATAACCTATCAGATAATGATAAGCATAAAACGGCGTATAAGAATTCCTACCAAGGAGTGGATTATCGAGTATGACTGGAAAAAGAAATAAAGCCGCAGCATTACGGTATGACCAGGATCTTGAGCATGCACCAAAGGTTACTGCAACTGGAAAAGGGCTAGTAGCAGAAAGTATTATAGAAAAGGCAAAGGAAAATAATGTTCCTGTTCAGGAAGATTCTTCTTTAGTCGAGCTTTTGGCAGAACTTAACATAAATGAAACTATTCCTGATGAGTTGTATCAGGCTGTTGCTGAAGTGTTTGCTTTTGTCTACAGGACAGATCAAAATATAGCGAAGTCTAACAAAGGTTAATTAAATTTATCGATTTCATAAATGTATTCATCCGAACGATTTTATGAACAGTTTCGCCGTTCGTTAATTCAACGTACTACGGTCGTTGATTTTCACTGCGAGCGGTGACTCCCGCGTAAAGTGTCCGCCTGCAGTGGAATTCAACATGCCAAGCGCATTTACAATTAGTTTGGTTTTACTGCTTATATTTGAATTATGAAATTGAGTCAAGTATATGTCATAACTATATTCGTTTGCCGGCCAGAAAAAGTGTCATTTATTTTTTTAAAAAAATAGGACACTTTTTTCTATTGAGGTTCGATTGTGTTTATGAAGAAGGTACAAAACCAGTTGAACAAACATTTATTTCGACAATACTCGCTTATTGTTGTGAAATTTGTTGTTTTTTTATACAATGGGAATGCAGTGAATTTTGATGGGAGGATGAAAGATGAACATTCATGAGTATCAAGGCAAAGATATTTTGCGAAGCTATGGTGTAAATGTTCCGAACGGACATGTTGCATATACGGTAGACGAAGCAGTACAAGCTGCAGAAAAACTAGATAGTTCCGTAAAAGTAGTTAAAGCGCAAATCCACGCAGGCGGCCGGGGTAAAGCTGGTGGCGTGAAGATTGCGAAAAACTTGGATGAAGTGCGTACATACGCAAACGAAATTTTAGGCAAGACATTAGTTACGCACCAGACTGGTCCAGAAGGTAAGGAAGTTAAACGTTTACTTATCGAAGAAGGCTGTGATATTCAAAAGGAATATTATGTGGGGCTAGTAATGGATCGTGCTACTTCTCGTGTTGTTATGATGGCATCAGAAGAAGGCGGTACAGAAATTGAAGAAGTTGCAGCTGAGACTCCTGAAAAGATCTTTAAAGAAGTTATTGACCCGGTAGTGGGACTTTCAGGTTACCAAGCTCGAAGACTAGCATTCAATATTAATATTCCTGATGAACTAATTGGTAAAGCGGCGAAATTTATGATGAGTCTTTATGCTGCATTTGTAGACAAGGATTGTTCTATTGCTGAAATTAATCCGCTTGTTACAACTGGTGACGGGCAAGTTCTTGCATTAGATTCCAAATTAAACTTTGATGATAACGCAATGTTCCGTCAAAAAGACGTTCTTGAGTTACGTGACTTGGAAGAAGAAGATGAGAAAGAAATCGATGCATCTAAATACGACTTAAGTTATGTTTCATTAGATGGCAACATTGGCTGTATGGTTAATGGAGCAGGTCTTGCTATGTCTACCATGGACATTATTAAGCATTACGGCGGCGACCCCGCTAACTTCCTTGACGTTGGGGGCGGTGCAACAGCTGAGAAGGTTACAGAAGCATTCAAAATCATTTTGTCCGATTCCAATGTAAAAGGTATTTTTGTTAACATCTTTGGTGGTATTATGAAGTGTGATGTTATTGCTGAAGGTGTTGTAGAAGCGACAAAACAAGTAGGACTGGAAATACCGCTTGTAGTACGTTTGGAAGGAACAAACGTTAAGTTAGGCAAGCAGATCCTCGAGGAATCTGGCTTAAACATTACGTCAGCAGGATCAATGGCCGATGGCGCTGAGAAAATCGTTTCCATGGTAAAATAGATCCAGCCCGGAGACAAATGATATAGAAAAAAATGATTGTATTTTGTGCAGAAAGGACGGACGAAAATGAGTGTATATGTAAATAAAGATACTAAAGTAATTGTCCAAGGTATTACTGGTGGTACAGCAAAATTTCATACAAAACAAATGCTTGAATATGGTACAAAAATCGTTGGCGGTGTAACACCGAAAAAAGGTGGTACAGAAGTAGAAGGGGTTCCTGTATTTAATACAGTACAGGATGCAGTTGAGGAAACAGGGGCTACTGCTTCTGTTATTTACGTGCCTGCACCATTTGCTGCAGATGCAATCCTGGAAGCGGTAGATGCTGAATTAGATCTTGCTATCTGTATTACGGAGCACATTCCTGTTATGGATATGGTTAAAGTTAAACGGCATATGGAAGGTAAAAAGACACGCCTTGTAGGTCCTAACTGCCCGGGCGTTATTACACCGGAAGAATGTAAAATTGGTATTATGCCAGGTTACATCCATAAAAAAGGACATATCGGTGTTGTTTCACGTTCTGGAACATTAACATATGAAGCAGTACATCAGTTGTCTGAAGAAGGCTATGGTCAGTCTACAGCTGTTGGTATTGGCGGGGACCCAGTAAATGGTACAGACTTTATTGATGTTCTATCAGCTTTTAACGATGATCCAGATACAGAAGCAGTAGTTATGATTGGTGAAATCGGCGGAACTGCAGAAGAAGAGGCTGCTGAGTGGGTCAAAGCAAATATGACTAAGCCAGTAGTAGGCTTCATCGGTGGCGCTACTGCACCTCCAGGAAAACGTATGGGTCATGCTGGTGCTATTATCTCTGGTGGTAAAGGAACTGCTGATGAGAAGATACGTGTCATGAACGATTGTGGTATTAAAGTTGCTGAGACACCTGCAGTAATGGGTGAAACCATGATTAGCGTTTTAAAAGAAAAAAATCTTCAAGACAAATGTAAAACACATTAATTAAATGTATGGAACCCTGAGGTGAAATTACTTCTGGGTTCCTCCTATATAAACAAGGGAGTGATCTATTGGAATTAGTTCGTAAACGATTAATTCATTTGTACAGATGTCGAGGTGTTACACGAAAAACCATTCGAAAATTTATCCGCTATGACCCTACTTTAAAAAGCATCTATTCACTTACCTCAACGCAAGTCAGCCAATTTTTTTCATTACCCCATAAATATGCTGTTTTATTTCATTCAGACCTTCGCAGCCAGGAATTAAAGACCCAGATTAAAAATGACATAAACTCGTATAAAGTGATAACAGTAGTTGACGAAAACTATCCTTTTGTGTTAAAAACTATTAAAGATGCGCCACTGGTGCTATATGCCATTGGTGATTCAGATTTATTGGCCCGGAATCCAATACTGAGTGTAATTGGGACAAGGAAACCTTCCAGGGAAGCTAAACCCAAAATGGAGAAGTATGTTCTACCATTAGTTCAAAGAGATTGGGTAATTGTTAGTGGTATGGCTACAGGTATTGATAGTTTTGCACACCAGATGGCATTGGAACATAACGGAAAGACGATAGCAGTCCTAGGGAGTGGATTCAGACACATATACCCTAAACAGAATTCAGCACTTTTTAATCAAATTGCCAAAAATGGCTTGCTGCTTTCAGAGTACCCTCCGAATTCACCGCCAGAACGGTTTTATTTTCCGGAAAGAAATAGGATTATAAGTGGTTTAAGTTTCGGTACATTAGTGATTGAGGCTACCAAAAAAAGTGGTACTATGATTACAGTTGATCAGGCTCTAGACCAAGGAAGAGAGGTATATGCTGTTCCTGGGTCTCCATTATTGGAACAGACGGAAGGGTGTCATAAAATGATTCAGGATGGCGCGAAATTAGTACAAGATGCTGATGATATCCTAGAAGATTGGGTTAGAATAATGCCAAATTGGGTTATGTGAGTCGTTGTACATGCGTATGATTACGTAAACAAGTTTGACAAATGTATGGTAACTATTTAATATTAGTGAAGATTTCCAATTTATTTAATAGTAACCTCAATTTGGGAGGAAAATAAATGTCAGATTACCTCGTGATCGTGGAATCGCCTGCAAAAGCGAAAACGATCGAACGTTATTTAGGAAAGAAATATAAAGTAAAAGCATCCATGGGACATGTTAGAGATTTACCAAAAAGCCAAATGGCTGTGGATGTAGACGATAATTTTAAACCAAAGTATATCACTATTCGCGGTAAAGGCGATGTATTAAAAGAATTGAAAACTGCAGCTAAAAAGGCAAAGAAAGTCTATCTTGCAGCCGACCCCGACAGAGAGGGAGAAGCAATTGCTTGGCATCTAGCCCATAGTTTAAATGTTGATGAGAATTCACAATGTCGTGTTGTTTTTAATGAGATTACAAAAGATGCAATAAAGGAATCATTTAAAAATCCACGAACAATCAATAATGATTTGGTTGATGCTCAACAAGCAAGGCGAATTCTTGACCGTCTTGTTGGCTATAACATAAGCCCGTTGTTATGGAAGAAGGTTAAAAAGGGTTTGAGTGCCGGTCGAGTACAATCAGTAGCAGTAAAAATGATTATTGACCGGGAAAGAGAGATTGAGAATTTTAAACCTGAAGAATATTGGTCTATTGAGGCTAGTTTCCTCAAGGATAAAGAAGTTTTTGAAGGATCATTTTATGGAGTTGACAACAAAAAAAAGGAATTAAAATCCGAACAGGATGTCAAACCCATTATTGAAAAAATGGATGGTAAAAAGTTCTCGGTTGATAAAGTAAATAAACGAGAACGGAAGCGAAATCCAGCTAAGCCCTTTACAACATCTTCGTTACAACAGGAAGCTGCACGTAAGCTTAACTTTCGTGCCAAGAAAACGATGATGGTCGCACAGCAATTATATGAAGGTATTGATTTAGGGAAAAAATCCGGGGGAATAACCGGTTTAATCACATATATGCGTACAGACTCAACTCGAATTTCTGAGACTGCCAAACAAGAGGCTAAAGGATATGTAGAGGAACAATATGGAAAGGAGTATTTGGGTAGCCAAAGTAATGCTAAGAAACAAGAAGGTGCCCAGGATGCTCACGAGGCTGTTAGACCAACATCAGCTTTACGTGACCCAAAAACAATGAAACCCGTTTTATCAAGAGACCAGTATCGTCTGTACAAACTGATCTGGGAACGCTTTCTTGCAAGTCAAATGGCTCCAGCTATTATGGATACCATGACTGTACATTTGCTAAATAATGGAGTCGAGTTCCGGGCAACTGGATCTAAAGTTAAATTTAAAGGTTTTATGAAGGTCTATGTCGAAGGTACCGATGATAGTAAGAAGGATGAGAACAAGTTTTTGCCCGATCTTCAGGAAGGTATGGTTGTTGATGCAACTGAGATCACGCCAAACCAGCATTTTACACAGCCGCCACCAAGATATACGGAGGCCCGGCTTGTAAAAACAATGGAAGAAAAAGGCATAGGACGACCATCGACATTCGCACCTACATTGGATACAATTCAGCGTCGCGGGTATGTAAGTATTGATAATAAACGTTTTATCCCAACAGAATTAGGTGGAATTGTAACAGATATTTTAGAAGAATTCTTCCCGGAAATTATCGATGTTGATTTCACTGTTAAGATGGAAGGTGATCTTGACTCCATTGAAGAAGGAAAAACAGAATGGGTTCAAATACTGGATGCATTTTACCCGGATTTCCATAAACGACTGGAAAAAGCAGAACAAGAAATGGAAAAGATAGAAATAAGAGATGAGCCGGCGGGTATAGACTGTGAAAATTGCGGACATGAAATGGTATACAAGATGGGGAGATATGGTAAATTTTTAGCTTGTTCGAATTTCCCGGAATGCAGGAATACAAAACCAATTTTAAAAGAAATAGGTGTGAAATGTCCTAAATGTGAAGAAGGGAATGTGGTTGAACGAAAATCTAAAAAGAAGAGAACTTTTTATGGATGTGACCGTTTTCCTGATTGTGACTTTGTCTCATGGGATAAACCAATTTCAAGACCATGTCCTAAATGTGAATCATTGCTTGTTGAAAAGAAAAGCAAAAAAGAAACGCGAATACAATGTACAAATTGTGACTATAAAGAAAGTATACAAAATTAACTGCTCGCTCTTGCGGGTAGTTTTTTTGTAGTTAAGCTAATTATTTCTAACTGTCTTGTGTAATTAAGGATTTTACTTTTAAAACTTGTACTCAAAAGCATAAGAGTTATATTAAAATAACAAACTTTCATAAGAATCCCTCTAACGAGAAACCAAGCTACCTAACACAGGTTTTTAACTGAATAAATAAGGGAAGGATAAATAAACAGGGAGGTTGTTATAATGATGGAACGGAAAACTTACTTTGTAGCTGTGGATACAAAAGACATACGGGAAATATCAGTTCCTGACAGCAGTATTGAATATGAAATTATTGCCAGCCCTGATGAAGCCAAAGAAATACAACAGTTATTTAGTAAAGAAAGTAAAGATGGTCGAAAAGCAACGGAATATTTAGGAAAGCCATTTGACGAATGGGGAGCAGACGATGAACGAAGAAATTATGATGACCATTTAATTAAGATTTATCGTCGCTTATACGAATTAGGTACAACTGATACGAAAAGTAAAATTAATCAATTGGGACTATTCTAATTGCGAATTTTTTTATATGTAGTAGGGACTATAGTACTTTTTTACTGCATAAGTGCCACTAAAGATCTTAGCCATTACTTAGTGTTAACTCAAGTTTTTAAATAATTCAATTCTTGATTATTGACTATTGAATTTGAAAAAGATATAATTACGCATTGGTAAGATTATTTACTTGACAGCCATAGGCATGAAAACTACAGGGTTGTGCTTGAGTAAGTTGAGTTCAATTCAGAATTTTGTTACAATTTAGTTAAGTTTATTGCTTTCCAATTTATTCTATGGTATGATTTATTCGCTGTTTGAGCGAGGTGGAAAATTGAATCATTTTAGAAAATTCAGCGAAGCCTATATTGAGTATCTGCAAATAGAGAGAAACGCTTCGCAATACACTGTCAAATATTATTTAGATGATTTGGAAACTTTTTTCGCTTTTTTGTACCAGGAAGGAATTGAAAACCTTCAGGAAGTAAAGTACCAAGAGATTCGCTTATTTTTGACGAATTTGTATGACCGAAAGTTAAGCAGAAGATCTGTATCCAGGAAAATTTCCAGCATTAGAAGTTTTTATAAATTCTTGGAACGAGAAGGTCTTGTTACTGGAAACCCATTCATTAATGTAACACTTCCCAAGGCTTCCAAACCAATACCAAGTTTTTTGTATATGGAAGAACTGGAAAAGTTATTCGAAGTAAATGATTTATCGGATCCTATTGGACAGCGAAATCAGGCAATAATTGAGACACTCTACGCAACAGGTATGCGAGTGAGTGAGTGTCAGGGGATGTTGCTGGAAGATATTGATTTCACTATCGGTACAATGTTTATCAAAGGAAAAGGTAAAAAAGAACGATATATTCCATTCGGACGATTTGCAGAAATTGCCTTGGAAACCTACATAAATGATGGAAGGAAAAAGCTTCTGGATAAAGCCAAAAGTTCAACAAACTCAGTTTTTCTAAATGCTAGAGGTGCGGGACTGACTTCTAGAGGGATTCGATTAATTCTCAATAAAATAGTTGAAAAAGCAGCATTAACAGTACATGTTAACCCACATAAGCTCCGGCACACATTTGCAACACATATGTTAAATGAAGGTGCTGATCTTCGTGCGGTCCAGGAATTGTTGGGGCACGAAAATTTATCAGCAACACAAATATATACACACGTAACGAAGGACCGTTTGCGTAATGTATATATGAATAGTCATCCAAGAGCAAATGATAAATATTCAGATCAAAGAGGTGATGATAGTGGCAGCTGAAATGCATGCTACAACGATTTTTGCTATTAAGCACGGTGATCAATGTGCAATGAGTGGTGATGGGCAGGTTACATTAGGTAATGCTGTTGTCATGAAACATAAAGCAAAAAAAGTTCGTACATTATATAATGGGCAGGTGTTAGCCGGGTTTGCAGGGTCTGTTGCTGATGCTTTCACTTTATTTGAAAAATTTGAGGGAAAGCTTGAAGCATATGATGGTAATTTAGCCAGAGCTTCTGTTGAATTAGCAAAAGAATGGCGCAGTGACAAAGTTCTTCGTAAACTAGAGGCAATGCTAATTGTAATGAATAAAGAGAACATGTTTCTTGTATCTGGAACTGGAGAAGTGATTGAGCCTGACGATGGTATACTTGCAATAGGTTCTGGTGGAAACTATGCATTAAGTGCTGGAAGAGCTTTAGTCAGATACTCAGAAAGTTTAACAGCAAAAGAGATCGCTAAAGCAGCGCTGGAAGTAGCGGGTGAAATATGTGTCTACACAAATGACCATATTACATTAGAGGTACTTGAATAATGAGGAGGCCTTCGTGAATAATGAGTATTGATTATACGCCAAAACAAATTGTGGGTCAGTTAGATAAGTATATAATTGGTCAGGATAATGCTAAAAAATCGGTTGCTGTTGCACTGAGGAATCGGTATCGGAGAATGAAACTTGATGAGGCTATTAAAGAAGAAATAGTACCGAAGAATATTTTGATGATCGGCCCCACTGGAATAGGTAAAACTGAAATTGCTCGCAGATTGGCTAAATTAGTCAGTGCACCTTTTGTAAAGGTAGAGGCTACAAAGTTCACTGAAGTTGGTTATGTTGGTCGTGATGTTGAATCAATGGTTCGTGACCTGGTGGAAATGTCTATGCGGATGGTCAAGGAAGAAAAGATGAATGAAGTCATGGACAAAGCAGAGAATGAAGCAAACAAAAAGCTGGTTCAATTACTGGTACCTCAAGCTAAAAAGCAAAATAGTATGAAAAATCCATTTGAGATGTTATTCTCGGCTGAGGATGAGAATGACGAAGGTGAAGATACACCTAAAGATGAGGAGATTAAAAATAAACGTAAGCGGGTAGAAAGCCAGCTGTCCCTTGGGGAGTTGGAAGATAATCTTGTAACAATTGAAATTGAGGAAGTGCCACCATCCATGTTCGATATGCTTCAGGGATCAGGAATGGAACAAATGGGCACAAACATGCAAGATGCTTTAGGTCAATTTATGCCTAAAAAAAAGAAAAAACGTAAACTACCTGTTTCTGAAGCAAGAAAAGTTCTAACACAGCAAGAGGCACAAAAACTTGTTGATATGGAAGAGGCGGCCCAAGAAGCCATTCAGCGTGCTGAGCAATCGGGTATACTATTTATCGATGAAATTGACAAGGTAGCAGCGAAACAGGATAATTCCGCAAATGTTTCAAGAGAAGGAGTACAGCGTGATATTTTACCGATTGTTGAAGGATCAACTGTGGTAACAAAACATGGCCCTGTAAAGACAGACCATATGCTTTTCATTGCTGCAGGGGCATTCCATATGGCGAAACCTTCTGATTTAATACCTGAATTGCAGGGGCGATTTCCAATCAGAGTAGAACTTGAAAAGCTTTCTATTGAAGATTTTAAACGAATTTTGAAAGAACCTTCAAATGCTTTGTTAAAACAATATACAGCATTGATTAAAACTGAAGGTATAAATGTTGTATTTACGGACGAAGCTGTAAATAGACTGGCAGAAATTGCCTATCAGGTTAATCAGGATACAGATAATATTGGTGCAAGAAGACTTCATACCATCTTAGAAAAGCTTTTAGAAGACTTATCGTTTGAAGCACCAGATATTAATTTGGAAACAATTAATATTACGGAAGAATATGTCGATAAAAAATTAAGTAATATTATTAAAAACAAGGATTTAAGTCAATTCATTCTATAAATCGAATTAACGAAATGGAGGATCATTATGGAACTTTTAGATCGCGCAAGAAAAATTAATGCTATGCTGCAAAAAGCAACAGGAAAATCGGTGAACTTTAATGAGATGTCTGCATCCTTAAGAGATGTAATCAAGGGGAATGTATTTATCCTGAGCAGACGAGGAAAGTTATTAGGTTTTGCAATTAACCAGGAAATTGAAAATGAACGTATGAAATCTATGCTGGAGGAAAGACAATTTCCTGAAGAATACACAGATGGGTTATTCAATATTCATGAAACAACTGCAAACCTTGATATTGACAGCCGTTATACTGCATTTCCAGTCGAAAATCGCGAATTATTTGGAAATGGTTTAACTACTATTGTACCGATAATTGGTGGGGGAGAGCGACTGGGTACACTAATACTTAGCAGATTAAATGATAGTTTTAGTGATGATGACTTACTTCTTGCTGAATATGGGGCAACTGTAGTAGGCATGGAAATATTGCATGAAAAAACTGAAGAAATTGAAGTTGAAGCAAGAAGTAAAGCAGTTGTACAAATGGCAATTAGTTCTTTATCCTATAGTGAATTAGAAGCAATTGATCATATTTTTGAAGAGTTAAATGGTAACGAAGGATTGCTGGTTGCGAGTAAAATTGCAGATAGAGTTGGAATTACCAGATCAGTCATTGTTAATGCTTTAAGAAAGCTAGAGAGCGCTGGCGTAATCGAGTCACGCTCACTAGGTATGAAAGGTACTTACATTAAAGTATTAAACAGTAAATTCCTTGTTGAATTGGAAAAATTACGTTCAAGATAATGTATTCATACAAAAAACGGTTATCTCTCTGAGATAACCGTTTTTTTGTTTGGCCCTTTTCGTAAGTTTGGCTGCTTTTAATCTTCGGAGTTGATATAAAATGCGAATTAACTGCTGGAATAATCTCTATAACTTGTCCCGTCGTCCGGGGTCGCTACGGGCGGATTCTTTCCGCGGGCAACGCTTCAGCTTCCTCGGAAGAAATAACCGCTTCCTGCGGGATCTTCAGCTGTTGCTATTCCCGCAGGAGTCACCGCCCTCCGCTCACCCGGACTAGTGTAG
>JBDNGJ010000105.1:0-39339 GCA_041689365.1 Virgibacillus sp. | reverse complement strand
CCTCCCATAACAATTCCTATGAACTTAATGGAGTCAACTTTCAGTTTAAAAGTGTAGGCACTGCCAATCTTTCAGTGACAAATAATGATGAAGCAACATTTGATTCCATTATGAAATTTGTGGATAAGTACAATGAAGTGGTTGAAAAATTGAATGGTTCGCAACAGGAAGAAAAATTTCGTGATTACAAGCCGCTTACTGACAAACAAAAGGAGTCAATGTCGGAAGATGAAATTGAACTTTGGGAAGAAAAAGCGAAAAGCGGTATTCTTAGTGGTGAATCAGCAATTTCAAGCGGGTTATTTTCCATGCGCAGCAGCTGGTACTCCAATGTAGAAACCGGTGGTGAGATTACTTCGTTAACCCAGGTTGGGATTACTACCTCCAGCAACTTTAGAGACGGTGGTAAATTAATAGTTGATCCAATTGAACTAAAAGCGGCCTTAAACGACAATCCAGAGGGAGTTAAAAATTTATTTTCAAATAGTAGCGAGGATGACAGCCGAGGGCTTATTAACCGGCTGGACGATGCCTTGGATTCAACTAGAGATCAAATAGAAGCGCGTGCAGGTGAAGGTACCGACACGCTTGAAAACTATACAATTGGTAATCGAATGAAAGATTTGAATACGCGTATTTCAGATTTTGAAGATCGCTTAGTGAGGGTAGAAAACCGATACTGGAGCCAGTTTACACAAATGGAAAAAGCAATACAACGAATGAACCAGCAATCCGCACAATTAATGTCCCAATTTGGTGGAGGAGCTTAAACTTTTAGGGGAGTGTTACTACATGGCAGTAAACAAGCATCACCAAGCATATCAGAATAATTCAGTGAATACAGCGTCTGGTGGAGAACTAACATTAATGTTATATAATGGCTGTATTAAGTTTATTAAGCAATCAATTAAAGACTTACAGAATGAAAGCTTTGAAGCAAAAAACACCAATATCCAAAAAGCACAGAACATCATCCAGGAATTAATGGTGACGTTGAATCCAGAAGTTGAAATTTCAAACCAAATTATGCCTTTATATGAGTATATTAAGTTTCAATTAAAAGAAGGCAATGTGAAGAATGACGTGGTACTTTTGGAAGATGCCCTAAGCTATGTTATTGAGTTTCGAGACACTTGGAAGCAGGTCTTAATACAGACGCGAAAAACCCAATATGCACAGGGTGCTCAAGTATAATGAATCAACTCCAGAAAACATTTGATGTAACGAAGCAGCTTGAAGAAGTGCTTAGTGAGAAAATAAATGGAAAAGATCGTGATACTGTAATTGACCAAGTTAACCATTTGGTTGAACAAAGGGGTGACTTGCTAAGTGAAATATCCCCTCCGTATTCGGAAGCAGAAAAGCAACTCGGTAAAGAACTAGTCAAATTAAATGAACAAATCCAAGAAAAAATGAATCATTTATTTCACGACTTGAAAGTAGAAATGAAGCAAGTGAAAAAACAAAAGAAGTCAAACCGTACATATGTTAATCCATATGAAAATGTGAAAACAATGGATGGTATGTATATGGATAGTAAAAAATGATGAGAAACTCCTGGTGAATCCGGGAGTTTTTCATTATTTTTTTATAGTAAAGAAGTGCCTGTGATTCAGTGTCCGTAGGGAATCCCAAAATCATCCGACAAAAAATCACAAAGTTTGACTCAATTATTTGCTAGTTTAAGCAGGAAAAATGCGGGGTAACGTAGTATAATAAATACATAAGGATGAAAGGAGGACACTTTAAATGAAGTACAACATTCGTGGTGAAAATATCGAGGTGACGGGTGCAATATGGGAATACGTAGAAAAAAAGATTAGTAAACTTGAGAGGTACTTTGATACACCGCCAACATCCGATGTACACGTAAACTTAAGTGTCTATAACGATGAACAACAGATTGAGGTTACGATTCCGATGACTAATTTGCTACTGCGTGCTGAGGAGCAGCATGTTGATATGTATGCAGCAATTGATTTAGTAGTAGACAAGTTAGAAAGACAAATTCGTAAGTACAAGACTAAAGTTAATCGTAAGTATAGACAGGAAGGTTCTCCGAAACATATTTTTGCTGAATTAGAAAAAGAGGCAATTGAAGAAGAACAGGATTCAGATGAAATTGATATTGTTCGAACAAAACGCTTTAATTTGAAACCTATGGATTCTGAGGAAGCAGTATTACAAATGGACATGTTAGGTCATGCATTTTATGTGTTTACCAATGCTCTATCTGGTGACACAAATGTGGTCTACCGCCGTAAAGACGGTAGATATGGTTTAATCGAGCCTAACAGCTAATAACTAATAAATAATCACTAATCACAGGACGGTCCCATGTTGGATCGTCCTTCTTAGTTTAAAAGAGAAATTATGATGTGTTGTTTTCTGCAAAAGCAGAAAACTATTTTTCTATAACAATATTCGTTTCCCAACACAAAAAAGTGGCACGTAAAAAATTATATTTCTGTAACTATTTTTTGAACCCTTTTATATCAAGGGTTGACAATCCTTTTTACCAATTTGTCGAAATTTGTCGTACAGTATGCCAAAATTTAATTTTGGAACTAAATTATAACCCTTTTATCGGTAAAATGTGGGTATAATTGCTCAACTTCTTATTTTTCTTGGAATTTCTTGTCGAATTGATATCTAAAATTGAAAAATGGCAATTAGCTTCTTTGGATTGTTTCGTGATATAACTGAGTTACACAAAATTGAAAGGGGGACTTGATGTGGGTGAAATAAAGTATGATGAACTGCTAAGAAGAGTGCAACAGCATGAAGAAACCATTACGCAACTAGTGGAAATCATAGCTGTCACAAATCGACGCCTCTCGGAATTGGACAAGAAGCAAAATGAACAGTCGCATACGTATTCGCTCACATAGCTTGTCCTCCAGTCAACATGAGAATTACAGTTTCCACTAATATGCCACATACTTACCTCATTTTAAAGAACAGTTCACCCCCGAACTGTTCTTTTCTCAATTATTTGTTAAAAGGGTTAAGCTCTTTTAATCAGTTGTCATGAGACTTTAGATACGTTATTATTAATGGTGGATTATCATAGTAAAAAGAATTATATTTCAACTAATTTTTATTGGTACAGTTTAAGATTGACGATGGCCGTTCTGTTGGCAGAGGCTAGGTTTTTCTTATAATACGAGGAGCGTTATAAATGGCTGGTATTTTGACAAAAATTTTTGGTGATGGAAATAAAAAACATTTAACCCGATTAGAGAAAAAGGTTGATCAGATTGAGGCATTGGAATCAGCAATGGAAGCTTTATCTGATGAAGACTTAAAGTTTAAAACTGAAGAGTTTAAACAACGGTATGCTGATGGTGAATCATTAGAGGATATGATGGCTGAAGCATATGCAGTTGTACGTGAAGGGGCAAAACGCGTGTTAGGTATGCGCCCGTTCCCGGTTCAGCTTATGGGTGCGATTGCATTGCATGAAGGTAATATAGCTGAGATGAAAACCGGTGAAGGTAAAACCCTAGCATCAACTATGCCTGCTTATTTAAATGCGATCGCTGGGAAGGGCGTTCATATTATTACGGTAAACGAATATCTTGCTGATCGTGACGCGAAAGATATGGGTGAGTTATATGGATATCTTGGTTTAACGGTCGGATTGAACGGAAATGGATTGACCAAAGAAGAGAAAAGAGAAGCATACTACAATGATATAACTTATGGTACAAACAATGAATTTGGGTTTGATTACTTACGGGATAACATGGTTCTTTATAAAGAGCAGATGGTACAGCGTCCGCTGAATTTTGCCATCATTGATGAGGTTGACTCAATTCTTATCGATGAAGCTAGAACACCTTTAATAATTTCAGGTTCAGCACAGAAATCAGCACAAATGTATCAGCAAGCGAATTCATTTGTACGGACACTTCAACATGAAACAGATTATACGTATGATGAAAAGACAAAGGGCGTTCAGTTAACAGAAGAAGGAATTAATAAAGCAGAGAGCTATTATAATATTGAAAACCTATTTGATTTGGATCATGTATCATTGACACATCATATTAATCAAGCGTTAAAAGCACATGCATCGATGCACGCTGATACAGATTATGTAGTTCAGGAAGGCGAAGTAATTATTGTGGATCAGTTTACTGGACGTCTAATGAAAGGACGCCGTTATAGTGATGGACTTCATCAGGCAATTGAGGCCAAAGAGGGATTGCAGATTCAAAATGAAAGCATGACACTCGCATCTATTACGTTCCAGAACTTCTTCCGTATGTATAATAAACTTTCTGGTATGACTGGTACAGCCAAGACAGAGGAAGAAGAATTCCGTAATATATATAATATGGATGTTATTGCAATTCCAACAAATCAGCCAATTATAAGAGAAGATAAGGCGGATATGATTTATAAATCGATGGAAGGAAAATTCCGTGCGGTTGTAGATGATATTAAAGAAAGATATGAGAAAGGCCAGCCAGTATTAGTTGGTACCGTTGCAGTTGAAACTTCTGAATTAATTGCAAATATGCTGCAGAAATCTGGTGTTAAACATAATGTTCTAAACGCAAAGAACCACTATCGAGAGGCTGAAATTATTGAGAATGCAGGTCAAAAAGGTGCGGTTACAATCGCTACTAACATGGCCGGTCGTGGTACCGACATTAAACTTGGCGACGGTGTTATAGATGTAGGTGGCCTTGCTGTTATTGGTACTGAAAGACATGAATCTCGACGAATTGATAATCAATTGCGTGGACGTTCCGGACGTCAGGGTGACCCTGGTTTGACACAATTTTATTTATCAATGGAAGACGAATTGATGCGTCGTTTCGGGTCGGACAATCTTCGTTCTATGATGGAGCGACTTGGAATGGATGATGATCAGCCAATCGAAAGTAAGATGGTTTCACGAGCTGTAGAATCTGCCCAAAAACGTGTTGAAGGTAATAACTTTGACGCACGTAAAACAGTATTATCTTATGATGATGTTTTACGTCAGCAACGTGAAATTATCTACAAACAGCGTTTCGATGTAATTGATGCTAACGAAAACCTGCGTGACATCATTGAAGCAATGATTATATCAACACTTGAACGCGTAGTTGGTGCAAATACACAAGATGAACTCGATGAAAATTGGGAACTTAATTCCATTGTAGAGTATGTCCACGGAAACTTATTGGACTATGACGATATATCCGTAGACGACATTAAGGGTAAAGAACCTGAAGAAATTACAGAATTCATCATGGAAAAAGTGAGAAAACGCTATGATGAAAAAGAAGAAGAGCTTACTACTGAACAGATGCGTGAGTTTGAAAAGGTTATTTTACTCCGTACAGTTGATACGAAATGGATGGACCATATTGACCAAATGGACCAGCTTCGTCAAGGGATTCACCTGCGTGCATACGGACAAAATGATCCACTGCAGGAGTACCAGGCTGAAGGCTTCCATATGTTTGAGCAGATGGTTGTTGCAATAGAAGAAGAAGTTGCCAAATACGTAATGAAAGCACAAATACGTGACAATCTTCAACGTCAGGAAGTTGCCAAAGACACACAAGCAGTATCAGGCGGGCAGGATGACAAGAAAAAGAGTCGCAAACCATATGTAAAGTCGGAAAATATTGGACGTAATGATCCTTGTCCATGTGGCAGTGGTAAAAAGTACAAAAATTGTCATGGAAAGTAGTAATGAAAGCAAGCACTCCCTAAGTATGGGAGTGTTTTCATTACACGATAATATTAATGAGGTGAATGACATGGAACTAGCGGAAATTGGAAATAAAATTGAATTAATGACAAACAGAATTGAAGATTTCAGGGGGTCTCTTTGACTTAGATGAAAAAAGAGAACGCATAGAAGAGCTCGAACAAATGATGACAGTGCCAGATTTTTGGGATGACCAGAATACTGCACAAAAAGTGATAGCTGAGATGAATGGTCTGAAGAGCTATGTTGACAACTTTGATGAGTTAGAAAAAGAATTGGACAATCTGAAGGTATCGTTTGAATTGGTGAAGGAAGAGGATGATAACGAGCTTTTTGCTGAGCTTGAACAAGAAATAAACACATTACTCGAAGACATAAACAATTTTGAACTGCAGATGCTTTTAAGTGAACCATATGACGCAAATAATGCTATCTTGGAATTACATCCTGGTGCTGGTGGAACAGAATCACAGGACTGGGCAAGTATGTTGCTGCGGATGTATCAACGGTGGGCTGATAGCCGGAACTTCTCTGTGGAGACCCTTGATTATTTACCTGGTGATGAAGCAGGAGTTAAAAGTGTTACGTTATTAATCAAAGGCCACAATGCTTATGGCTATCTGAAAGCAGAAAAAGGTGTTCATAGACTTGTAAGAATTTCACCATTTGATTCTTCTGGCCGCAGACATACGTCGTTTTCATCATGTGATGTACTTCCTGAAACGCCTGATGATGTGGATATCGAGGTTAAAAGTGAGGATTTGAAGATTGATACGTACCGTGCAAGCGGTGCTGGCGGGCAGCATGTTAACACAACAGATTCTGCTGTTCGGATAACTCACCAACCTACAAAAATCGTCGTCACATGTCAATCTGAGCGTTCACAAATTAAAAACAGAGAACAAGCAATGAAAATGCTGAAATCTAAGCTATATCAGAAGGAAATAGAACGTCAGCAACAAGAGGTCGCCGCATTGCGTGGTGAACAGAAAGAAATAGGCTGGGGCAGCCAGATTCGTTCGTATGTCTTCCACCCTTATACAATGGTAAAGGACCACCGAACAAACATGGAGGTCGGTAATGCGCAGGGCGTGATTGATGGTAGTCTCGATCCGTTCATTGATGCTTATTTACGTGCTCAAATAAAATAGAGAATACCAAATGTTAATAATTATTAGATTTTCATGAAATTGACACAATTTGGCAAGGTTACTGTCCCCCACTGAGTTGGAATGGCTATAGTATGAAAATGGCATTGTACAGTGGTTTTAATTTTTTGTAATTGGGTTATACTAATTCTGATAACCTTTATACTAAATTATGTTAGGGGGATTTATGCATGAAAAAATGGTTATTTACAGTACTATTTGGTTCTGCGCTAGTGCTCGGTGCTTGTGGCGGTGGCGGAGATGACGGTGGTAATGAAGAGCCAGCAGATAATGGTGGAACAGATACCGAAGAGTCTGCAGGAGATGACGCTGGGGGCTCAGTAGATACAGCTGCTGCTGAAAAGTTATATCAGAATAACTGTGCATCCTGCCATGGTGGTGACCTTTCTGGCGGAGCTGGTCCTAAATTGTCAGCAATCGGTTCAAGCTATTCTGCTGATGAAATTGCTGGTATCATTACTAATGGTAAAGATGGCGGTATGCCAGCATTTGAGGGCCAGTTATCTGAAGGGGATATTACAACACTTGCTTCATGGCTCGCAGAAAAGAAATAAATTGATTACTTAGCTACTACTAGCTTGTTCCTTAGTTTCAAGGGACGAGCTTTTTTTTGCGTTTTTTTAAGCCTTTATTACTGAGTTAGTTCGACTAAGGCTTGACGAAATTCCGAGTTTTTTAACAGAATTCTGGATTTTACTATTCCACATTTCGGCCAAGCAAATTCTTTTATTACGGAAATTTTAAGTAACTCACGGAATTGAAATGAAAATGTAATAATTTTTTTCTAAATTTTTTGCTGAAAAATGTTATAATATATATAATTATATGCTTAAACAAAGAAAAAGGGTGTGTAACCTATACTATTAACATGAAAGTTCGACAACAAGAGCTACTAAATAAAGGTAAAAGGTGATACATAGATGATAAAAATGGAAAATATATACAAGACGTATGCTAACGGTGTGACTGCACTTAATGGAATTAATGCAGAAATTGAACAAGGTGAATTTGTTTATATTGTTGGACCAAGCGGTGCTGGCAAGTCTACTTTTGTAAAACTCATGTACCGTGAAGTTAAACCTTCAGAAGGTACCATGATCATAAATGAAATAGATGTTAACGACATGAAAGAAAAAAATGTTCCATATCTACGGAGGGATATAGGAGTAATTTATCAAGACTTTAAGCTGTTGCCAAAACTATCAGTCTATGAAAATATTGCATTTGCACTTGAGGTGATTGAAGAATCACCCCGAAATATCAGGAAACGTGTAATGGATGTACTTGAACTTGTTGGATTAAAGAACAAGGCCCGCTTTATTCCTGACGAATTATCAGGTGGGGAGCAACAGCGAGTATCAATTGCTCGAGCTATTGTTAATCATCCGAAAATTGTTATTGCGGACGAGCCTACCGGAAATCTGGATCCAGAAACATCATGGGGAATTATGCGGACCTTTGAGGAGATAAACGCCAAGGGTACAACGGTTATCATGGCCACACACAGCAAAGAAATTGTTAACACGATAAAAAAGCGCGTTATAGCTGTAGAAGACGGGATGATTGTGCGTGACGAACAACGAGGTGAATACGGCTATGAAATTTAGGACAATGAAGAGGCATTTTAGAGAAGGCCTGAAAAATATATTCCGTAATGGCTGGATGACAGTAGCTTCGGTCGGTGCGGTAACTATAACATTATTACTTGTTGGAACTTTCCTAGCCTTGATGCTCAATCTCAATTATATGGCTGAGGGGCTTGAAGAAGACGTTCAAATCGATGCATTAATCGAACGCACTGCAGATGAAGAACAGATTCAAAGTCTCAGGGGCTCCATTAAAGAGATGGAAGAAGTTAAAAGCGTTGAATTTTCCTCAAAAGATGAACAGCTAGAACAATTAATATCAGGCATGGGGGAAGAAGGAGAATCATGGGAGTTATATAAACAGGAAAATCCGTTAAGTCACGCATATATCGTTAAAGCTGAAAATCCAGCTAATACGGCGAAGTTAGCACAGAAGATTAAAAATCTGGATAACATTCAAGAAGTGAATTACGGAAAAGATACTGTCCATCGATTATTTCAGTTCAATGAATACGCGCGTAATATTGGTTTAGCATTAATTGCCGGGTTACTATTTACTGCTATATTTCTCATTTCCAATACGATTAAACTTACAATAATGGCACGCAGTAAAGAAATCGGGATAATGAAGCTTGTCGGTGCTACAAACGGATTTATTCGCTGGCCTTTCTTTATCGAAGGAATGCTGCTTGGTGCGTTAGGTGCTGTGATCCCAATAGCCGCAGTTCTTACTGGGTATTACTATCTCGTAAATAATTTAGGTGAAAAAATCACCTATAGTTTTGTAGATTTATTGTCATTTAATCCATTTGCATGGCAACTTTCACTAATCATTCTAGCTATTGGCGTTTTTATCGGTATTTGGGGAAGCGTTATGAGTGTTCGTAAGTTCCTAAAAGTTTAAAAAATATTATAACGTGCACATTTCTGGAGGGGGAAGAGGAAAACAAAATGAAAAAGATAGTTTATATGTTAATTGCTGTATTAATAATAGGTTTAGGTTTAGTAGATTTTCAAAAGGTATCCGCAGAATCAATTGAGGATTTAGAGAGAAAAGAAGAAAAAATTAAAGAAAAGAAAAATGACTTAAAAAACCAAGAAGAAAATACAGAAGAAAAGATTGAAGAAAACCTCAATAAACAGGAATCTGTTAGTAACGATATCGATTCAATTAATCAACAGCTTAGTGAAACAAGAAATAAAATTAGTACTAAAGAAAGTGAAATTGTAACAACAAATAATGAAATAGAAGATCTAAAACAACAAGTTAAAGAAATAAACCAAAAAATTGAAGAGCTTAAAGAAGAGATTGAAGCAATGAAAAAGCGGATTGAAGAACGCGAAAAAATGCTTAAAGATCGACTTCGTGCTATTCAATCAAATGGTGGAAATATGAAGTATGTGGAAGTAATCCTAGGTTCACAAAACTTTGGAGATTTTATCAGTAGAACTTCAGCTGTAAATACGATAATGGATCAGGACAAGAACATTATGGAAAGACACATGGCTGAAAAGAAATTGATGGAAGAAAAGAAAGTAGAAGTTCAACAAAAGAAGGAAGAAATAGTCCAAAAGAAAGCTAAAGTTGAAAAGAAAAAAGCTTCGCTTGTTAACCAAAAAGACGAGCTCGAATCATTAAAATCTCAACTGGACGACCAAATGGCAGAGAAAGAGAAGCTAATGGGAGAACTTGAAAAAGAACAAAGCCATTTAGAACAACATAAAATGAGTCTTGAAGAGGAGCAAGGGATTCTTCGGAATCAAGAGGCTGCTTTAGAAAAAGCAATAAAACAAGCAAAACAGGAAAGTGCGCAGCTTGAACAGTTAGGGAAGAATCAACCAAGTGGTAATGGAAACGGAAACTTCCAGTGGCCTACTGCAGGTTACATAACTGATACTTATGGTACACGTGGTGGAACTCACTATGGGATAGATGTAGGTAATAGTACGGCGAGGGTTGGCGGTGATGTCCCTATCAGAGCTGTAGCATCTGGTGTTGTAACTAGATCTTATAAATCATCATCATACGGGTACACGGTTTTTATTACACATGTGGTTGATGGTGTGCAATACGAAAGTGTATATGCACATATGAAGTACCCACCAATGGTTGGTGATTTGCAATCAGTTCAAAAGGGACAACAGATAGGCGTAATGGGATCTACAGGTCGATCTACTGGCCCCCATCTACACTTTGAGATCCATCAGCCTAAATGGACATATAACAAACGTTTTAGAGTCAACCCTTTAAATTATTTAAATTAATTTTTATGAATGTATTTGCAATTTGTTTGCATAAACTATAATATTAAAGGCATCGCACATTACGGTGTGATGCCTTTTTAGATATTACAGATATAAGCTAACAGTGGTTGAAAGGACTTAACTGCTAGGACATGCTATGAATGTAAGGCAATTATGATAGTCTTATATTTTTAACTGCATAAGTGCAACTAAGGCAATCGCTATTAAGATCCGGCGAATGCCCAAATTTAGAAAAAGCAGTACGACCCATCATCAAATACATACAAGTTGGGGTGAAAGAATGAATCTACGGAAGCAACATATTATAATCATTTTATTTGCTGCCTTGCTTTTGGGGTTTGCAGGTGCGTTTTTTGGTGTTAAATTGGCACAGCCTGATACTAATCTGGAACAGTCACAACAGACTAAAATAGAAATACCGGGTACATCTAAGGAAACAAGTGCACCACCCGAAAACATTGAAAAGGTATCACAGGCCTTTAATTTAATAAAAGAAAACTATCTAAATGATGTAAAAGATAAACAGTTAATTGAAGGTGCTATCCAAGGCATGTTAACAACGTTAGAAGATCCATACAGTTCCTACATGGATGTGGAAACTATGGAACGGTTTAATGAAACAATTGAGTCTTCGTTTGAAGGCATTGGTGCTGAAGTTAGTACAGTTAATGGGAAGGTAACTATTGTTGCTCCTATTAAGGACTCTCCAGCAGAAGAAGCTGGACTTAGACCAAATGATCAGATTCTAAGCGTAGATGGTGAAAGTGTCGTTGGAATGGATTTGTATGAGGCAGTTGAAAAAATACGTGGAGAAAAGGGTACAGAAGTTGTACTTGAAGTTCAACGGGCTGGAGTATCCGAACCATTTGATGTCAAAATTATTCGTGATGATATTCCGTTGGAGACAGTGTACACGGAAGTGAAGACTGTTGATGGGAAAAAGACGGGTATAATTGAGATAACAACTTTCTCTGAAAAAACAGCTGAAGACTTCTCAAAAGCGCTAAAAAATCTAGAAAACAAGAATATAGAAGGTTTAGTAATTGATGTTCGCGGCAATCCAGGCGGGTTATTGACAGCAGTTGAGGATATACTGAAGAACTTTATTCCTAAGGATATGCCTTATGTTCAAATTGAAAATCAAGAAGGTGAAAAGTCCAAATCATTTTCGAAGCTTGAAGAGAAAAAACCATATCCAATTAGCGTACTTATCAATGAAGGAAGTGCTTCAGCATCCGAAATTCTTGCTGTTGCAATGAAGGAAGCAGGCTACGATGTTGTTGGTACTAAAAGTTATGGCAAAGGGACTGTACAGCAAGCTGTTCCAATGGGTGATGGAAGTACAATTAAGCTGACTTTCTTCAAGTGGCTTTCACCAGAAGGTACCTGGATCCATGAAAAGGGTGTAAAACCAACCGTTAAAGTAGAACAGCCGGCGTACTATTTTACAAATCCTGTTCAGGTTGAGGAATCTATCGCCTATAATCATACAGGTGATAAGGTCGAGAATGTCCAGGTAATGCTGAAAGGACTGGACTATACCCCCGGCAGGACGGATGGCTATTTCAGTAGGGAAACTGAACAAGCAGTTCAAGCGTTCCAAGCTGATAATGATTTGGAAGTTACTGGTGAAATAAATAAAGATACTGCAGGTAAAATACAAGCAAAAATTGTTGAGAAAGTTCGTAATGGCGAAGATGACCGACAAAAGGATAAAGCTTTAAATGTATTATATGATTAGATATGCTGTCCGTGGGTAAACACCCGCGGACTTCCTTTTTAATAAAGATTGGAAGTTAAGCAGGTATTTGATTAACAAATATCGAATATATCTAGAGAAGACTATGTACTGTATCCGTGCTGGAAGGTGATTATATTGGCAGAAGCTTGGTTTATTGAATTAGCAAAAGGTATAGGAAGAATTTTTTTGAATCCAATATTTTACTGGACATTCGTATTAATTCTACTAGCTGGATATTTACGGATTCGCAGGGAGCGAATTAATGTTGGGTTTAAATTATTTGACGTTCTTTCGGAATGGAAAAACACGTGGGTCCTGTCGATTTTATCAGGATTACTCATTTCCATCGTATTTGTCGGCGCTGGAATGATTTTTTCCTATGAAACTGTCCTGCTATTGGGTATCGTGACGATTGCACTAAGCATAACAGCACGATTCACAATGCTTTCAGCAAGTTATACAATTGGCATTACATATTTACTTCTTTTATTGTTACCATTTCTTCTTGAAAATCAGAGTGCTGTTAATAAAGAGATGTTTTCGAATACAAACTTTATCGGATTAAGTTTTTTATTGGCAATTTTTCTAACGGTTGAAGCACTTTTATTAAAACGGAACACCCGCAATACAACCTTTCCGGATTTAGAATTTGGGCGGCGGGGAGTATGGACTGGTGTTCATCATATTAAAAAGTTAAGTGTAATTCCTTTTTTTGTGGTAATACCATCTGGACTTATAACACCAATTGCACCGTTTTGGCCCTATTTTGGGATGAATGGTGAAACATACAGCTTGTTACTTGTACCGTTTTTATTGGGTTTTGATCATATTGTAAAAGGCAGTATTCCTGAAAAAGCTGCACTACAATTAGGAAGGTCAATTCATATTCTAAGCTTGTTTATCCTGCTACTCGCAGTTGGAAGTATATATGTAGGCTGGCTATCGTTAGTTGCAGTTGTTTTAGCCATATTAGGCAGGGAATATATCAGCTACAAACATCGTCAATCAGATAAGGGAAAGCCAAATTATTTTAATAAGAATGAACGCGGATTAAAAGTATTGGCAATTATCCCTGGTTCCCCTGGAGATCGACTGGGAATCCTTGCTGGTGAGACAATTGTTAAAGTAAACCGAAAAAAAATAAATACGATGGATGAGTTTTATTACGGCTTACAGGAAAGTGGTGCATATTTCAAGCTGGAGATTATTGGTGATAATGGTGAAATCCGGTATGTACAGAGTGCATTATATGAAGAGGATCATCATGAATTAGGAATTATCACCACAGGTAACCGCTACCGGGAGAATCATTCAAAAGCAAATTGATTATTAGATTAAATCACTTAAACAGGTAATAAAGTGCTTTCAGGCACTTTATTACCTGTTTTTTATTCAGATAAAGAAGAAAAACACTATTATAACAGTAAAAACTAATAAAACTTACTTTTCACAAAATAAGTGAAAATCAGTGATTTGAATCACTAGTAAAGGGGTGTAATTTTCGTATGATAAACCCGATCATAAAACTATAGACTTAGTTCTTTATAATTACGCATCGTATATGGGAGGTTGATTAATTTGGTACAAACAGTTGCTTGGATAGTCAGTTTATTCTTCATGCTTGTTGTTGTAGCAGTATTCAGTTTTGTCGCATGGAAGTCAAAAGAGAAGAGAAAGTATGAGCCAATTAAGAAGAAATGGTATAAAGCACGAACACTTTTTGGTATTTCTTTAGTTGTCCTAATGTTGATTATTTCTATTTATACGTTAAGAGAATTGCCTTATAATCAGCCCGTTTACGGGGCAGAAGAGGATCCAACGATTGTCGATGTAGAAGCAATCCAATTTGGCTGGAATATGAGCGAAACAGAATTCTCAGTTGGTGAGCCTGTTGAATTTCATGTAACAAGTACAGATGTTAACCATGGTTTTGGAATTTATGACAAAGAAATGAACATGATTGCTCAAACACAAGCAATGCCAAACTACACGAATAAAGTTTACATTACATTTGATGAACCTGGCACATACAAAATTCTTTGTCTTGAGTACTGCGGTGTAGCACATCACTTGATGAAAACAAAAATTAAAGTTAAGTAATAAAAAGTTGGAGGTGCGTAAAGATGGAAGCAACAATGAAGTCTCGTAATAATTTGGTTGTAAGTTATATAACTATCGGTGGTATTGTTATTATAGCGATGATGATTTTTGGTATTTTAATGCTTTTAACTCAAGGTGGTGTTATCGATTTACCTGCTGCTTCATTTTATCAGTTTCTTACAATTCATGGAACGGGTATGATTGGTGCTGCAGCGTTGGCAGCAGCTGGTATCATGTGGTATTTTTTAAGCCATTATGTGGAATTGTCAAAGAAGGTTATGGCAATTAATCTAGTGCTATTCCTTATTGGAGTAGTTATGGTTATCATTGGGGTGTTTTCGTTTAAGTATGCTAGTTCATGGACATTCTTATACCCATTGCCAGCACTTTCCGCAAGTGCTTGGGGAACTATTGGAGCATTGCTTTACCTATTCGGTATGCTTATTTTAGGAGTTGGTTTCTTACTATTTTATTTGGATTCCGGGAGGGCTATTATAAAAAAATACGGCACTCTCGCAAAAGGATTGGGATGGGATGTTATCTCTGGTAAAAAGTCAGAGAAAGATGCGCCATCCGGTGCTGTTGTGGCAAGTACGATGGTTACCATTGTTAATGTTACAGCACTAACAGCAGGAGCAACTGTGCTAATAATGAATATAATCAATGTAGTTAACCCTGCAATTACATTTGATCCATTGTTGGCGAAAAACCTGACATATGCTTTCGGACATATTTTTGCCAATTCAATTATTTACATGGGCGTAATTGCAGTTTATGAGATACTACCTCGATATACCAATCGGCCATGGAAATCAAGTAAAGCATTTTTAATTGCCTGGACAATGTCAACAGCATTTACATTAGTAATATATACGCACCACTTGTTGATGGACTCGGTAATGCCTAATTGGCTGTTAATCATGGGGCAGATTCTATCCTATGCGAATGGACTGCCAGTACTTGTTGTCACAGCTTACGGTGCACTGATGATTGTCTACAAATCGGGCATTAAGTGGGATATAGGATCGGGTCTGATTTACATCTCGATGTTTGGCTGGGTAGTCGGAGTTGTGCCTGCAATCGTCGATGCTACTATTGTTGTTAATCATGTTATGCATAATACAAAATGGGTTCCGGGTCATTTCCACATGTATATGGCACTCGGGGCGTGTGCAATGATTTTTGGGTTCATGTATTTCCTAGCAAAAGAAGATAGCAATATTAAGACCAATATTGTGGATAGAATTGCATTTGGCGCTTTTACCCTTTCCATTGTTGGTTTGAGCGGATCATTCCTTGTGTCTGGTGCATTAAGTACGCCAAGAAGGTGGGCAACGCACATTCCTGAATGGATGGCACCTGCCGTATTTGGCGCAGTTGCCGGTGTGTTTGCCGTTTTATCTGTAACCGTGTTTGTCATTCACTTTATTCGTTATATAAATAGGCGGAATAAGGTGAGTCCGAGCGGAGATTTGAAAGAAAAGAAACTGGCGTAACTTTAAAAGGGGGATGATCTGATGCTACAGGCAAAATATGGATTACTTTTGTTCGAATTATTGATCATTCCACCTATACGGAAGGATATGGAGTCCGTAATGGTTGTCCATATGCTTGTGCAAATTCCGTTACTTATCGTATCTGGGTGGTTGCTAGCTGGTTATTTTCAAAGTAAGTTTCCTGGCTATTTTTTAAAATGGAATCGTAACGGTGTTCCTGGAATTATATTGGTTGTGTTTCTTGTAATCTACTGGATGATTCCTCGCACATTGGATGAAGCACTGAATGTATGGAATATTGAGCTATTCAAATTCATCAGCTTGCCATTTTTAGTTGGGATTGCACTTAAGGATAGCTGGAAGAAGCTTGCTTCGCTTGGTAAAAGTTTTATTGTTTTTAATTTCATCCCTATGTTTGGTTTAATGGCATGGCTATATATAGGTGCTCCTGTCCGCCTGTGTAACAACTATTTGGAGGTCGAGCAAAAGGTATTAGGGTGGGGATTTTTAATTATTACAGTGAGCATTATTTTGTATTTACTTCAAAATGTCTTTACCGATCATTCGGAAGGTGCATAAATAGGACATTATCTCGGCGAGACTATTATCTGAGTCCTGCCGGGATATTTTTTATTTCGTCTCTCTTTAAATTACGACACAGTAATTTTAGGATGTGCAAGTATTGCAACACCGTTAAATATTCGAAGTGGATCCTCATTCCGCTAAAAGCAGAAATTCAGCCAAATTAGAATGAAATAATGAAAAATAGGGGAATGAGGATCCGCCAAATCAGTTCTTCAACAAAAAGACTGAGGTGTATGCTAAATATTACTTGATCCTAATATTAATAGCTTTTTCCTCTCCCAAAACTCACCCCGTTACTTTTTCTCAGAATGTTCATTTACGCACAAACTTAGCTTGTATTAGTAATTATAAATACAGTCATATAAAAGAATTCCACTCTATTTGCTATCGACAAACATTGTTCACAAATTCACAAAGATTAGTGATTTGAATCACACGTGGGGATATCGGCCTATCGTAAACTTAGGTTGTAAGGGAGAGATAGTACACAGGAGTAGAAAGTGGATAGTCGCTCCCAATATTAATACTAATAAAATATTTAAGAGGGGTGTTTTAAATGTTTTTAAAAAAGTTAGGAGCAATTGTTGCTGTACTGGTTTTATTCTTATTAATTACTGCGTGTGGGACAGATCAAGTGAAAAAAGATGCGTCAAATGCGGAACCCCAAAAAGACATAACAGTTCATGCTCAAGCTAAACAAAAGACAGAAACATCAGAAATTGAAAACATTGGACCACATGAAGGTATCAACCAAGCTCCAGTGCCAATTAACGTAGAACGAGTTGGTGAACATGAAGTTAATATTGAAATGACATCTCAGATTACTGATGTTGAACTTGATAAAGGTAAGATGTACAAAGCCTGGACTTTTAATGGAACAGTCCCTGGCCCAGTCATTCGTGTTCATGAAGGCGATAAACTCACATTTACACTCAAGAACATGGACCCTAAAGTAGATCACTCAGTTGATTTTCACTCTGTATATGCTGCTCCAGATAAAGACTTTGCAAATGTAAAGCCAAATGAATCAGGAACATTTAGTTATGAAGTGGGTTCTCCTGGAGTTTACATGTACCATTGTGCAACAGAACCTGTTCTACAGCATATTGCAAATGGAATGTACGGAACAATGATTGTTGTGCCGGAGGGTGGATATCCAACAGATAATGAAATTGATAAAGAAATTACAGTTGTTCAAAGTGAGTTTTATAAAGATGGTGATTACAGTGAAATGTTAAATGGTGAGCCTGAATATGTTTTATTTAACGGAAGCACACAAGCTGTAAAAGGAGAAATGATTCAAGCAAAAGTTGGCGATAAAATACGAATTAATTTCCTTGATGCTGGACCAAATGAAGTTTCTAGCTTCCATGTAATTGGTTCTCAGCTTGAAACTGTTTATGTTGATGGTGACCCTAGAAATGTACTCGAAGGCCTACAAACAGCAATGGTTCCGGTTTCTGGCTCTATGGTTGTTGAATTCACAGTTAAGGAAGCAGGTATTTATCCCTTCGTTACACATGCATTTGATCATGTTACAAAAGGAGCACTAGGACAGATTGAAGTTACGGAATAGGATTAAAACAGTTACAGGCTAAAATAAAGGCTCTTGCTCGGATACGAGCAGGAGCCTTTATCATTGGATTAAAATTCCTTCTATAATATTGCTTTTAATTAAGCAAACTAAATATAAAAAGAAGGGGAAATAAGATGAAGAGCTATATATTGGGTGTCTGGAATGTAATTGATCCTATTTATTATAATGTTTCAAGACTTCGTTACGTACCTGACAATGATAACAACACCTTATTTCGGGTCAGACTTACAAGATACAAGGGGACAAAAGTCATACTAAAGGACGGAACAACAATTCAAAGAAATGACCTGCTGTTGAAGATACACTTGCATAATGTTCGGATGTTAAGCGAACTAAGGCTAATCAACAGTGACATTAAGCGAGCCGTTCTTTTTTATCACATGGTTAAAAATGCACTGCCCATTCTATCCCGATATGTTCTATCTCATGAGAAGAATAAGGAAATAAAAGGAGTAATAGGAATTACTACATTATATCGTGGTGCCAATCGACTTGGCTTTGAAACGGTTCCCATAAAAAACTCCTGCTACCGGCTTTATAAGAAGGTGACATTTCTGCCAATAAATCATATAGCAAACACATCATACCAGGCAACACCAGCATATTTATTTATGTCGAAAGAGACTTTGTATGAGAAATATAGTATCCATTAAACTGCTTGTGACTCAATAGTAACATCATGAAATGTGATTTCAGGTCTGCTGCCGACACGGATATTTAGACCTGTCTGACCAAGGCCCTCACTAATATAAAAAGGTGTGCTGTTATGCATGTGCAGTCCTTTGATAACGTTACTGCGCGCAAGTTTCCCCATCTTTGCAAGGTGAAATGCCTTCGGGTAACAAATTTGTCCGCCATGAAAATGACCAGCCATTAGATAGTCAAACACAAACTCCTGCATTTCAAGTACAACAGTAGGATCATGTGTCAGAACAATATTCCTTCCTTGCTCAACCTGTTTATAGGCAAGGGGAATGTTGCTCCGATTTGTACTATAATCGTCAATTCCAATAATATTTATTGCTTCTCCGTTTACTGAAATAGTCTTGCTTTCATTCTGTAATACATGGACATTATTATCCTCAAGCAATGATTTAAGCTCCTGCAAGTCATCACCCTTTAGCACATAATCATGATTGCCGAATACCGCAAAAGTGCCATATTCAGGTTGAAGGCGATTCAGCACATGCAGATAGGGTAGTAACTTTGGTATAGAGTGTTTGCGGTCCAGGAAATCACCGGTTAAAGCGATCAGGTCAACAGGTTCATTTTCCAGCTTGTGTGCCAGCTGCATTGGGGTTAACGAGATGTTTTCGAGATGTAGGTCGGACAGGTGAAGAATTGATAATGTTGAATCGTGCTTTGTGGCCGATTCTGACGCTATATTGATTTTATTTATTTTAATATCTTGCGTATTTTTATAGGCTTTAAAAATCAGAAAGCAAATTAAAAAAATAACAATAGTAGAAAATAGATAAGTCATCGAAACTCTCCTTTCATAACGGATAAAAGTATAACATGATGACGGTGACTCTATCATTGGTAATTGAAGCCAAATGGAGGCAATGAAATGGATCAGAAGAAGGCTTTATTTTTACCCTTTATGCAAATCCCTACTGGACATCATCATGTTGCTGATGCATTGATGAATGAGATTAAAACGTCCCATAAGGATATCGTATGTGACAAAGTAGACATCTTATCGTATAGCTATGGAGGAATGGAGAAAGTCGTTTCATCAACATATTTAGCATGGATTAGAAAGTTTCCGGATGTGTATGACTGGCTGTATAAACAGGCAGCATATAAAAAAACAGCACCACATAACCGTCAATACCTGTATGAAACAATGTTCACATATTTTTTTAAACGACTAACCAATCAGCAAAACCCCAGTGTTCTATTCTGTACCCATGCACTTCCATCGAATATTGCGAGTATCCTAAAAAAGAAGGATAAGCTGCAATCCATTACGGTAAACGTATATACGGATTTTTTTATAAATCGAGTATGGGGAATCGATGGCATTGATTATCATATGGTTCCAACAATTGCCGTAAAAGAATACTTGTTAAAGAGAGGTGTCCCCTCAAATCGGATTTTTGTAACAGGTATACCAATTCATCCGGATTTTTACCCGAAAAAAAATCAACAATCAACCAAGGGAAGAATAGCTGTATTATTAACTGGTGGAAGTCTCGGGGTCGGTGCTATCAGTAAATTGCTTAATTATTCTCAATCAGACAATATTCATTATTACGTGTTATGCGGAAAGAACAAACAACTGTACGAACAGTTACTAAAAGAAAACAAGCCATCCGTAACACCGCTGCCATATATAACAAGTAAAGGAGAGATGAATAGTTTATATGATAGTGTGGATGCAGTATTAACAAAGCCCGGTGGAGTCACAATCAGCGAATGTTTAATGAAGCGGAAGCCAATATTTGTTTATGATCCATTACCTGGACAGGAGAAAATTAATGTTGATCAGCTGAAGCGAATAGGCGTGGTATCTACGATTGATTTTGAGGATAATCTATTGGAACCGCAAATCCTGGAGTTTTTTGGTGACGAAAGAAGACAGTGTACTTACAGGCAAAGGGTTGATGCCTATCATCGTAACTTAGATGAACGGCCCTTGTCACTGTTGATTGAAGAAATACTACAAAAAAAACATTAGCTGAAACAGCAAATGTTTTTTGGTGGCTAATTTACTTTACTTCTGCAGTGAACTCTTTATGGCCATGGATTTCCTCTTTTTTAACATGAACATTAACAATATGTGTTCCGCTATTTTTAAAGGTTGTTGTAGTTTCATACGTGCCTGAAGATGTTTCACTCATGTCAATCCATTCATGATTCTCATTGTTCTTTTGCCAGATTTCTAACGTTACCGAAGCTTTCTCTAAAACTTCCTCTTTCTGTAATACTTCAACCGTAAACGCAGCTTCTTTTCCAACTGTAACATTCTTAGGCTGCTGTAATTTTATTGATAAATGTGAATGACTCTTGTCTGTCTCTTGCTTATTTTCACCTGCTTCAGTATTTTCTTTTACATCACCGATGGATATCTCCGCTTTCGGCATTGTATGCATGGTACGTGCAGTAACGTGCGACTGGACATGATATAGACCCTCTTCATCAAATGACTTTTGAACAGTATATTTGCCATCACCAGTGTGTTCTGCTGCAATCTTTTCACTCTTATCTTTTAATCCGTCTTTCCATATTTCAAACTCCACTTCACTGGCATCTTCAACAGGTTTGTTATCCTGTGTTACCGTCACAGAAAAGGTTACATCCTGTTCTTTGTCAGCTTTTTCGGGAACTTCCAGTTTTGCATCAATTGCTTTTACAACATTATCAGTTGTTCCTTGATCAGTTTCTTCACTTTGACCACATGCTGTAAGAACGATTATGATGAATAGTAATGTCATCATTTTTTTCATGTATAAAACCCTCTCTAAAAGCTATGCTACCCTGATTATAAGATATCTGACCTGGTGAAACAATATATTACGTGTGAAACCTTTGTGAATGATTTTTCATAGATTAAAACGGGTAGACTGTAGTAATGGACAGGTAAGCAAAATAATCGAATATTTGTTCGCTTATATGTTAAAATTAGATAATAAATATGGTAAACTAGTAAGCAGAGTGATGAACGGAGGTTTGCTTTGTGGAAAATCAATTTGATCTTGTAGCACAGTATGAACCGAGTGGTGATCAGCCAAAAGCTATTAAAGAAATAGTAGAAAAGGTAAAATCCGGGCAGCGTCATCAGACATTACTGGGAGCAACGGGTACCGGGAAAACGTTTACGGTATCAAATGTTGTTGAGGAAATTAACCGTCCAACGCTTGTAATCGCCCATAACAAAACATTGGCAGGTCAATTATATAGTGAATTTAAGGAATACTTTCCAAATAATGCAGTTGAATATTTTGTCAGCTATTATGATTATTATCAGCCAGAAGCATATGTACCATCAACTGACACTTTTATTGAAAAAGACGCAAGTATTAACGATGAAATTGATAAATTGCGCCACTCAGCGACATCATCTTTATTTGAACGACGGGATGTTTTAGTTGTTTCAAGTGTTTCCTGCATTTATGGTCTAGGTTCACCGGAAGATTATGAAAGTCAGGTTCTCTCATTAAGAATGGGGATGGAAAAAGATCGGGATCAGCTCTTACGCAACTTGGTTGATATTCAGTACGCGAGAAATGACATTAATTTTCAACGTGGGACTTTCCGTGTACGTGGTGATTCTGTTGAGGTAATCCCTGCTTCCAAAGAAGAACATTGTATTCGGATTGAGTTTTTCGGCGATGAAATTGACCGGATCCGTGAAGTAGATGCATTAACTGGTGAAATTGTAGGTGACCGTGAACATGTGGCAATTTTCCCAGCTTCCCACTTCGTTACACGTGAAGAGAAACTAAAAAAGGCAATTGTTAATATAGAAGCAGAACTTGAAGAACGCTTAAAACAACTCCGCGCAGAAAATAAATTGCTGGAAGCGCAACGACTGGAACAACGCACGAACTACGATGTGGAAATGATGCACGAAATGGGATTCTGTTCAGGGATTGAGAACTATTCGCGGCATTTAACTTTTCGTGAAGAAGGTGCAACACCCTACACATTACTTGATTTCTTTCCGGATGATTTTTTAGCTGTTGTAGATGAATCACATGCCACACTTCCTCAGGTCCGTGGAATGTATAAAGGTGACAGAGCGCGTAAACAAGTGTTAGTTGATCATGGATTTCGCCTGCCGTCAGCGCTTGATAACCGTCCATTAATGTTTGATGAATTTGAGAAGGCGACAAATCAGCTAATTTATGTATCGGCAACGCCAGGACCATATGAGATCGAGCATTCACCTGGGGTAACCGAACAAATTATACGTCCGACCGGTTTGTTGGATCCGGAAATTGACGTCCGGCCAATTGAGGGTCAGATTGATAACCTGATTGAAGAGATTAATAAGCGATCAGAGCGAAATGAACGTGTTCTGGTGACAACACTGACGAAAAAAATGTCAGAAGATTTAACGGACTACTTAAAGGAAATTGGAATTAAGGTAGCTTATTTACATTCGGAAATAAAGACGTTAGAGCGAATTGAAGTTATCCGTGATTTACGTGTCGGTAAGTATGATGTTCTTGTTGGTATTAATTTGTTACGTGAGGGCCTCGATATACCAGAGGTTTCATTGGTAACAATTTTGGATGCAGATAAAGAAGGGTTCCTGCGTTCTGAACGATCGCTAATCCAGACGATGGGTCGTGCAGCACGAAATGAAAATGGCCAGGTTGTGATGTATGCTGATCGTATTACAAATTCGATGCAGTTAGCTATTGATGAGACAAATCGACGTCGCGAAAAGCAAACAGCATATAACGAGAAATACAACATTACGCCAACAACCATTCGAAAAGACGTACGTGATGTTATCAAGGCAACTGTAGCATCTGAGGAACAGGAAAGTTATTCAGAGAAAACGAAGAGTATTGCGAAATTGTCTAAAACAGAGAAATCCAAAGTTATCGAAAATATGGATAAGGAAATGAAGGATGCAGCAAAAGCACTTGATTTTGAAAAAGCTGCTGAACTTCGTGATATAATACTTGAACTTAAAGCGGAAGGATGACCTGTTCATGCCAAGTAAATCAATAAAAGTACAAGGTGCTCGTGCACATAATTTAAAAAATGTAGATATTACCATTCCTAAAAATAAACTTGTGGTCTTAACAGGTTTATCTGGTTCAGGCAAATCCTCGCTTGCCTTTGATACAATTTACGCTGAGGGACAACGACGTTATGTGGAATCACTCTCTGCCTATGCACGTCAATTTTTAGGTCAGATGGATAAACCGGATGTTGACTCAATTGAAGGGCTATCACCGGCGATATCAATTGATCAAAAGACAACGAGTAAAAATCCTCGGTCAACTGTCGGAACTGTTACAGAAATTTATGACTATCTGCGTTTGCTCTATGCCCGTGTGGGGCGGCCAACATGCCCGAAACATGGTATTGAAATTAGCTCACAGACTGTTCAGCAAATGGTTGACCGCATTTTGGAATACCCGGAACGTACAAAGATGCAAATCTTGGCCCCTGTTGTTTCCGGACGCAAGGGGGAACATGTCAAAGTAATTGAAAACCTGAAACAGGAAGGGTATGTTCGGATACGCGTTGACAACGAGATGCGTGAAGTTACAGATGATATCCAACTGGAAAAAAATAAGAAACATTCAATTGAAGTCGTAATCGACCGAATTGTTGTGAAGGATGGTGTTGCAGGAAGGTTAAGTGATTCCATCGAAACAGCTCTTGGTTTAGGTGAAGGGAAAATTATAGTTGATGTCATTGGTGAGGAAGAATTGTTGTTCAATGAAAATCATGCATGTCCGATCTGTGGATTTTCCATTGGTGAGTTGGAGCCTCGATTATTCTCGTTTAATAGTCCATTTGGAGCTTGCCCGACATGCGATGGATTAGGGACAAATCTGGAGGTTGACTTGGAATTGGTTATTCCGGACTGGGACAAGACATTAAACCAACATGCGATTGCAGCATGGGAACCCATCAGTTCCCAATACTATCCGCAATTACTGAAAAGTGTCTGCAAACATTATGGTATTAATATGGATACGCCGGTGAAAAAGATTCCATCTGATCAAATGAATAAAATTCTTTATGGAAGTGGCAAAGAGAAAATTCATTTTTATTATGAGAATGACTTTGGAAATATACGTGATAATAATATTCTATTTGAAGGTGTGATGAAAAATATAGCCCGCCGGTATCGGGAAACATCATCTGATTTTATCCGTGAAACATTGGAAAAGTATATGGCTCAGACGAACTGCCCAACATGTGACGGATATCGCCTAAAAGAAGGTGCGCTTGCTGTAATGGTCAATAACAGGCATATCAGCCAAGTGACCGACTACTCCATCATGGAGGCTAAGGACTTTTTCCAAAACCTTGACTTGACTGAGAAGGAAGAAAAAATTGCTCGCATGATATTGAAGGAAATATGTGATCGACTTGACTTTTTAAATAATGTTGGTCTGGATTATTTAACGATGTCTCGTTCAGCTGGGTCATTGTCTGGGGGCGAGGCACAGCGGATTCGACTCGCGACTCAAATCGGCTCTGCACTTACGGGTGTTCTTTATGTGTTGGATGAGCCATCTATTGGCCTTCATCAGCGTGATAATGATCGCCTAATCAATACCTTAAAGCAAATGCGTGATTTAGATAATACGCTGATTGTGGTCGAACATGATGAAGATACGATGCTTGCTGCTGATTATCTCATTGATATTGGACCTGGGGCTGGAGAACACGGTGGTGAGATAGTTGCGAGCGGTACACCAGATAAAGTTATGAAAAATAAAAAGTCCCTTACCGGGAAGTATTTAGCTGGTGACAAGTATGTTCCATTGCCATTAAAGCGTCGCAAGCGGTCAAAACGCAATATCGAGATAGTAGGTGCTGAAGAAAATAACCTTAAAAACGTTACAGCTAAATTTCCAATTGGACTGCTAACTGTTGTTACAGGTGTGTCCGGATCTGGTAAAAGTACATTGGTAAATGATATTTTATACAAATCATTAGCTAAACAGCTTAACCGTGCAAAACTTAAACCAGGAAACCATAAAAAAATGAATGGCATTAAACATGTTGAAAAGATCATCGATATTAATCAAGCCCCGATTGGACGGACACCACGTTCGAATCCGGCAACATATACAGGAGTGTTTGATAATGTCCGTGATGTCTTTGCACAAACAAATGAGGCTAAGGTACGAGGCTATAAAAAAGGCCGCTTCAGTTTTAATGTGAAAGGTGGTCGCTGTGAGGCATGTAGAGGGGACGGCATTATTAAAATTGAAATGCATTTTCTGCCTGATGTCTATGTGCCTTGTGAAGTATGTCATGGAAAACGGTATAATCGGGAAACATTAGAAGTGAAATATAAAGGGAAAAACATTTCCGAAGTGCTTGAAATGACAATTGAAGAAGCATTGGACTTTTTCGCTAACATCCCGAAAATAAAACGGAAACTACAAACAATTTATGATGTAGGACTTGGCTATATTAAGCTTGGTCAGCCTGCGACAACGTTATCCGGTGGTGAAGCACAACGGGTTAAATTGGCGAGTGAACTCCACAAACGTTCAGAAGGTAAGTCATTTTACATTCTGGATGAACCGACAACTGGATTGCATGTTGATGATATTAAACGACTGCTGAGTGTACTGCAACGGCTGGTTGATAATGGTGATTCTGTGTTGATCATCGAACATAACATGGATGTAGTAAAGACAGCTGATCACATAATCGACCTCGGACCAGAGGGTGGTGACCGTGGCGGAGAAATTATTGCAACGGGAACACCTGAGGAAATAGCAGAAGCCGAGCATTCCTATACAGGTCATTATTTGAAGCCTGTATTGGAACGCGACCGAAAACGAATGGAAGCAGATCTCGAGAAGCGGGAGAAAGTTGCATCGAAATAGAATATAGGGTAGTGAGTCGCGTCAAGGCTTGCTACCCTTTTTGATGATGAAGCGGAAGGGTTGAATATCTGGAGATGGACAGGAATATTATCAAAAAAGAAGAAACATTAAAAATATCGACATGTAGCAGGAATGATGAACAGGTAAAAGGAAAACTCATCATGAAAATACAAATGTAAATCCTTTTCTAGTGAGAATATCCGTGGTCAAAATTTTTGACGCAATTACAACGTTTAGGTAAGGTTAAATAAGAAGGTGCTAGGGAGGAACATGTTGATGAAACCAATTGAGATTCAAAAGATACAAAATCTATTAGAAGGTTTTTCGAATAAAGATGTTTATGTTCATTTAGAGACAACGAATGGTGCTTATGCTAGCCATTTTGATGATAAGGCATATAATGTAGGAGCATATATCCGTAATGCGAAAGTAAATTTTTCCCAAGCTAAAATCGTAGGAAACGGAAAGACATATCGGGTGGGATTAAAAATGGAAATCGGCTGGATTTATGCGGAAGGTTTGACAGACTGGACAATTCATGGTGATAACCAGCTTTTACTTGCTGGTCATGATCGTGAAGGTCGGTTAATGGTATCACTGCAAATCAGCGAAACCCCATTTCGCTACTAATTTAAGGGCTAGGTGAATTTAAATGGAAAAACATGTAGTTGTAATTTACCCGCATCCAGATGATGAGTCATTTGGTGCTGCTGGGACAATTACGAAATACCGTGAACAGGGTATTCCGGTGACATATTTTTGTGGAACGCTAGGTGAAATGGGAAGAAATATGGGTTCCCCCACTATTGCCAATCGAGAGACTTTGCCGGAAATTCGTAAAGAAGAGTTAATTAATGCGTGTGAACGACTTGATATTAAGTTACGAATGCTGGGTTATCGAGATAAAACACTTGAGTTTGAAGACAGACATGAAGTTGCCGAGCATCTAAAAGGACTTCTTGAAGAGGTCAACCCAAGCTTAGTAATTACCCATTATCCAGAACGTGCTGTACATCCAGACCATGATGCACTTGGGGCTGCAGCTATTGAGGCTGTCAGGCTGATGGACCCTGAGGATCGCCCAACAGTGTGGGCACAGCCTATTACAAATAATTATGTTGAGGAACTGGGTGAGCCGGATGTTAAGAATGATGTAACACCGTTTTTTGATCAGAAGATGGATGCTATTCTGGCCCATGAGTCCCAGGCAAGTGGGATACTAAACAAATTTAAAGAAAACCCGGAACTGGATGATGATCTTAAAGAAGAAGCGAAAAAACGTTTAGGAAAAGAACATTTTTATATTTGGAAATTTGACTGATAATTATTAAGGAGGATCGATAATGAGTAGAAAATTATTCCGTTCAACATCTGATTCTATGATCGGGGGAGTCTGTGGTGGACTTGGCGAATACTTTGGTATTGACTCGACAATTGTCCGCCTATTATTCGTAGCGGGAATATTTTTAGGTGGAGGCGCCATATTTATTTACCTAATAGCTATGATCATAATTCCGAAAGAAGGGGAGGTGCGTTAATGCTGCTTCGCTGGTTTCTCTCGATATTTTTAAATGCAGTTGCATTAATTGCGGTAGCACAGCTATTTGAAGGCTTTCAGCTGGAAGGCTTCGGCACAGCTATATTGGCAAGTGTTATTCTGGCCATTTTAAATATGATTGTTAAACCAATTTTAGTTGTATTGACTCTACCGATTACTTTCATAACACTTGGTTTATTTCTTTTCGTCATCAATGCAATAACGCTAATGATTACTCAATCTATAATGGATGCTTCGTTTGTTATCGCTGGATTTGGAACGGCTGTTATTGCTGCGGTGATTATCTCGATCTTAAACTTACTATTAAACAGATTAGTGAAGGATACAATGAAATAAACCTTGAAATCGCAGGTGCTATCCTGCGATTTTTTTGTTCGACTTATATAAAATTTCTTTTAGTAAGACTCATTCCGTAAATTTTGTTGCTCTTTAAACCCAAAAGCTAGTAATTATTGTTGAAAATTACTGAAGTGCTATGACACCGCTGCGGATATACACTACGCGCACCTAGGGCAACGCTTCAGCTTCCTCGGAAGCAAATACCGCTTCCTGCGGGATCTTCAGCTGTTGCATTTCCTGCGGGAGGGAGCCTCCGGGTATTTCCTACGCTAGATTTTTCTCACATTATCTCGCTAAATAGAATTATCTATTGTGAGGGATAAAAGAAAGATATTGAACCATTTAAACCAGTAGTTGGAATATGCAAGACTCATGTGGGACAGTGAGCCACACTAAACGCCAAGAATCGGTTTCCCTCAGTCTATGTGACTGCATATCTATTGCAGCAACAACAACAAACTTTCAGAAAACAGCCTTTATTAAACATTCCTGATACTTGAATTCGCCAAAATATGCTACAATGAAAATCAGTAATTGTGCATATCATTGGAGGTTTCTATAGATGGTTAAAGTCCGTACGAAAGATTTACTGGAGAATTTTAATCTGACCTTGGTTGCAGGGGAAGATGGGATACATAGAGAAATTACTACGAGTGATATTTCCCGTCCAGGAATTGAGATGACAGGATATTTTAAGTATTATCCTAAGGAACGATTGCAATTGGTAGGAAAGACAGAAATGGCATATTTCCTTGATCTGACAGACGAAAATAAAAGAAGCCGCGCAGAACAATTATGCACGGATATAACTCCAGGAATAGTTGTTTCGCGCGGAATGGATATTCCAGAGGTCCTGCTTGAAGCTGCGAATGCATCAGGGGTGCCAATTTTACACTCACCACGTAAAACCACCCGTGTCATAAGCAGACTTACGAACTATCTCGAAGCAAAGTTTGCACCGTTCACTGCAATACATGGTGTTTTAGTCGATATTAATGGTGTAGGTGTGCTGATAACTGGGCAAAGTGGTGTTGGTAAGAGTGAGACGGCACTAGAGTTAGTTAAGCGGGGGCATCGCCTCATTGCTGATGATAGTGTGGAAATTCGCCAAGAAGACTATGATAGTTTGATTGGTAATCCGCCACCACTAATTGAGCATCTATTGGAAATACGCGGTCTCGGTATTATCAATGTTATGACGCTTTTTGGTGCGGGTTCCGTACGAAGTTTTAAAAAAATATCATTGATTATAAACCTGGAACTATGGGATGAGCAAAAACAGTATGACCGTTTGGGCTTGGACGAAGAAACTATGAAAATAATGGATGTACATCTTCCAAAAGCAACGATTCCGGTTCGCCCTGGACGAAATCTTGCTGTAATTATTGAAGTTGCAGCGATGAATTTCAGGTTAAAACGAATGGGTGTAAATGCTGCTGAAGAATTCTCTGACAGGCTAACAACAATGATTGATCAGGAAAAAGATGAATCAACAGATGAATAGGAGTGATTGGATTGAGTTGTAGTGCACCAGCGTTGGATCGTATCTTTCTTGATATTGGTCCATTGACTATTTATTGGTATGGCGTAATTATTGCAGCGGGAGCATTTATAGGGTTGTACTTAGCCACTAAGGAATCAGATCGACTAGGTCTGAAAAAAGATTTGATGGTCGATATGATTGTGTTTGCTATTCCTATTTCAATTATTTTCGCCCGTATTTACTATGTGATATTTGAATGGGACCGTTATGCTGGTGGTTCCTGGTGGGATGTCTTTGCAATCTGGGAAGGCGGAATAGCAATTCATGGCGCCCTAATAGGGGCAGTGCTGACAGCAATTATATATGCACGCGTGAAGAAAGTTTCATTCTGGCAGCTGGCTGATATTGCAGCACCAAGCTTAATACTTGGACAAGCCATAGGTCGCTGGGGAAACTTTATGAACCAGGAAGCGCATGGGGGACCACTCTCAGAAACTACATATAATAGTTTTCATCAGTATTTACCCGATTTCATTATGAATCAAATGTGTATTGATGGTGTGATGTACCACCCGACTTTCTTATATGAGTCATTTTGGAATATAGTTGTACTCATTTTCTTACTAGTGTTGCGACGCAAGAATCCATTGCGCGGTGAAGTATTCATAAGCTACCTGATGGCATATTCAGTTGGGCGTTTCTTTATTGAAGGAATGCGGACTGACAGTCTATATTTCGGTCCTTTCCGTGTGGCACAGCTTATCTCGGTTGCTATTATTTTAATCGGAATAGCGGTAATTGTTTATCGTCGTAGAACAGGGAAGGCTAACAGACATTATGATGGCAAAAAAATAAAGAAGAAGAAGTAACTGAAAAGAGGGATGAATGATTGGCTGGGATTTTTAACCGTGGCTTGCAGCAAGGTCTTCGAGTTACATGGACATTAGGAAAAATTATTTTTCCAGTTACATTAATTGTGACCATTTTACAACATACACCGATATTGCCATGGATTATTGACCAGATTAGCCCTATTATGGGTTTGCTTGGGTTAAGTGGAGAGGCAGCAGTGCCGTTAGTATTGGGAAATTCACTAAATTTGTACGCTGGAATTGCTGCGATTGTATCGTTTGATTTCACGATAAAAGAAGTCTTCATATTAGCTGTAATGCTGTCTTTTTCGCATAACCTGTTTATCGAATCGACCGTAGCTGCAAAAGTAGGTGTAAGCTGGTGGCTTATTTCGGGAATTCGGGTATCATTGGCACTTATTTCAGCAGTTACGATTAACCTACTTTGGAATGGCGGGGCTGAGCAAGCACAATATGGTCTTATTTCTGCACCAGGAGTCGAACTTAACGGCTGGAATACAATTCTGCTGCAGGGATTCCAAACCGCTGTTATAGCAGTCTTGCAGCTGGCACTAATCGTAATTCCGCTCATGGTAGTTATGCAATATTTGCGTGAAAAAGGCTGGCTAACTATATTTTCAACTAAATTTGCTCCATTCACCAGGATGCTTGGAATGGAAAAAAATACATCCATGACGCTTGTAGCTGGACTGACAATTGGCCTTGCATATGGTGCAGGTCTTATGATTCAGGCAGTGGAAGAAGATGGCGTATCGCGGCGTGATATGTATCTGGCGTTAATCTTTCTTGTTTCCTGTCATGCGGTAGTGGAGGATACGCTAATATTTATTCCGCTTGGTATTCCTGTCTTGCCATTACTGTTAATTCGCTTGGTAACGGCAATACTATTAACAGCAAGTGTAGCGTTTGTTTGGCGGCGCATTGATAATCGGAAAAGAAAGGACACATCTCATGAACATTCATACAATACTCTTTGATCTTGACGGTACTCTGATTGATACGAATGAACTGATTATTGCATCGTTCATGCATACATTTGAACAATACGGAAGAGAACTTTCCCGTAAAGAAGCAATTGAGTTTATCGGACCACCCTTAAGAGACACATTCTATCAGGTTGATCCTGATCAGGTGGAGAAAATGGTTAAAACATACCGAGAGCATAATTTATACCACCATGATAATTATGTAACAGCTTTCCCAAACGTTGTCGAAACGATTGATCAGCTTAAAAAGAAAGATTATAAGCTCGGAATCGTTACAACCAAAATGAATCGAACGGTTGAAATGGGGCTAAAAGTCACTGGTTTGTCTAAGTACTTTGAAACTGTTATTACTCTGGATGATGTCACCCATGCGAAACCACATCCTGAACCAGTGGTAAAAGCCATGCAAGAATTAGATGCATCTGCAAACGCAACACTTATGGTCGGGGATAATCATCATGACATTGATGCGGGCAAAAACGCTGGTGTGCAAACAGCTGGCGTTGCCTGGTCTCTGAAGGGTAAGGAGAAGTTATCCGAGTATAAGCCGACATATATGCTAGATGATATGCAGGATCTGCTCAAAATATTGGGAGTGTAAGTTATGCGTAAAACCAATCGATACCCAGTTACCCATGCCAACTCGCTATGGCAAATTTATAAAACAGTGTCATTTTGGAAGGTGGCAAAAAACTTTATCGTCATTCAGCTTGGCCGGTACACCCCTTTTTTAGGTATGAAAAATTGGCTCTATCGAACGTTTTTACGAATGAAGGTAGGGAAACAAACAGCATTTGCACTAATGGTAATGCCAGACGTTATGTTTCCGGAAAAAATAACAGTCGGAGAAAATAGTATAATCGGATACAATACAACTATCTTGGCGCATGAGTACTTGATAAAAGAGTACCGGATTGGTGATGTTATCATAGGCGATGAAGTGTTAATAGGAGCAAATGCTACTATTCTTCCAGGCATATCAATTGGTGATGGAGCAGTGGTATCAGCAGGAACGCTAGTGAATAAGGATGTTCCACCGGGCGTATTTGTCGGTGGCAATCCGATGCAGCTTATTTATACGAAGGAAGAGATGGATAAGCAGATGGAAAAAGAATAATGTCGATGGTGGTGTATAAAATGGAAATTCCTACAGGTATCTTACCAGCGATTAGGAATATGAAAGACTTCGATAAAGCGTTGGAATCAAGCCATAATTTTATTGTTTTACTGGAAACTCGACTATCCCAACTAAAGAGCTTAGTGGATTATACGAAGCGCTCAAATAAAAAGGTGTTAGTACACTTTGATTTAATTCAAGGCTTAAAAGCAGATGAATATGGAATGGAGTATTTGTTACGCGAGGTAAAGCCAGATGGAATATTGTCAACTAGAGGAAACATTATTAAACTTGCAAAAAAACATAAGTTACTAGCTATTCAGCGTATGTTTTTACTAGATAGTATGGCACTAGAACATAATCTTAAGTTAGTTGATCGTTTCAAGCCTGATTGCATTGAGGTACTGCCAGGCCTTATGACAAGTATCGTTAAAAAGATAAGTCAGGAAAGTAATATCCCCGTCATTGCAGGTGGTCTAATAAATGAAGCGGAAGAAGTATCTGAAGTAATGGAGGCAGGGGCTATAGCAGTATCCACTTCGAATTCTCGATTATGGGATTTTCAATAACTATAAAAGTTATTGAAATTTTCAGTTATGTGCAGTATAATTTGGTATAGAATGATAGCGCTTACAAAAATAACACCATTAAACTATTTAGGAGTGGTTTTGTATGGCTAGTAACAGAGCGGTAGTGTATGTCAAGCCAGGAGAAGTGGAGGTACAAGATACGAGTTATCCGGATTTAATCCTGCGGGATGGTCCTGGGGTGAACCCACTGAATGTCGGCAGAAAATGTAATCACGGGGTAATTATTAAGGTTGTTACAACAAACATTTGTGGTAGTGATCAACATATGGTAAGAGGACGAACGACTGCACCGAGTGGTTTAGTGTTAGGTCATGAGATTACAGGTGAGGTTGTGGAGACAGGAAGCGATGTAGAATTTATTAAGAAAGGTGATTTAGTGTCAGTTCCATTTAATATTGCGTGTGGGCGTTGCTCGAGCTGCAGAAGACAAGATACACATATTTGTGAAAATGTAAATCCTGATCGACCTGGTTCAGCATATGGTTACGTAGATATGGGGGGCTGGGTTGGTGGACAGTCCGAATACGTTATGGTACCATATGCAGATTTTCAACTGTTAAAATTTCCTGATAAAGATCAGGCAATGGATAAAATTCTTGATTTAACGATGCTTTCTGATATTTTCCCGACAGGATACCACGGAGCGGTAAGTGCAGGAGTTAAAACTGGGTCAACTGTTTATGTTGCTGGCGCAGGACCTGTAGGATTAGCTGCTGCACATTCTGCCCAATTATTAGGAGCGTCAGTCGTTATTGTTGGAGATTTAATTGAAGAACGTTTGGCACAAGCAAGAAGCTTTGGCTGTGAAACGGTAAATTTACGTGAGCATGATGATCTTGGTGAACAACTTGAGCAAATTCTGGGAGTACCAGAAGTTGACTGTGCTGTTGATGCGGTTGGATTTGAGGCTAGTGGTCATGGGGAAGATGCAGGAGAAGCACCAGCTACCGTGCTGAATTCTATTATGGGAGCAACGAGGGCGGGAGGACGTCTAGGGATTCCAGGACTATATGTAACAGGTGATCCTGGTTCCAAAGATTTAGATGCCAAAGAGGGAACATTAAAAATTCGCTTTGGTTTAGGTTTTGCAAAAGCACATACGTTTGTAACGGGGCAAACGCCTGTGATGAAATACCACAGGGATCTAATGAAGGCAATTTTAAGTGGTAACGCGCAAATTGCGAAGGCTGTAAACGCTACATTAATCTCACTTGACCAAGCTTCAGACGGTTATAAGCAGTTTGATGGAGGGGCATCAAAAAAATTTGTTATTGATCCACATGGGATGGTTAGAGCGTAACCAAATTAAATTAAAAGTAAATTGTAAAAAAACATTGACAGCGGTTACATCTTGAGGTAAGATGAATTCAACAAGTTAAGAACGTGGTGGAGACATGGAGACCCACGCTGCAACAGTACTTTGAAAGAAGTACGTTTATTGCAGTGTGGGTCTTTTTCGTGCTATCTATTAATCTACTCAATTCTACTCCGCGTTTTCTAGCTTAATAATTTAATAAAGGGGAGTGTTTTAATTGCCGGAATTTTTAGCTGAAGTAATTGGTACGATGATTCTGATAATCTTGGGAGGAGGAGTAGTTGGTGGAGTTGTATTAAAGAAATCGAAAGCAGAAGACGCAGGTTGGGTAGTCATTACAATTGGCTGGGGTCTTGGTGTAACAATGGGGGTATATGCCGTTGGTAGTTTTACTGGAGCACACATAAACCCTGCGGTTACACTTGGATTTGCGGCTGCAGGGGAGTTCCCTTGGTCTAAAGTTCCAATGTATATATCAGCTCAAATGATTGGAGCATTCATTGGTGCAGTTGTAGTCTTTTTAAATTATTTACCACATTGGAAAGAAACAAAGGATCAAGGCGCAAAATTAGCAGTATTCTCGACCGATCCTGCTGTACGAAGTCCCTTTTCCAATTTAGTTAGTGAGATAATTGGAACTTTTATTCTACTAATGGGACTAATGTTTATTGGTGCTAACGAATTTACGGAAGGTTTGAACCCATTAATTGTTGGTTTATTGATTGTTGCGATTGGTATGTCACTAGGTGGAGCTACTGGGTATGCCATTAATCCAGCACGTGACCTGGGTCCAAGAATTGCCCATGCACTACTTCCTATACCAGGAAAAGGCGGATCTGATTGGAAATATAGCTGGGTTCCAATAGTAGGACCGATTCTTGGTGGTGTTTATGGTGCAGTATTCTATAGAGCAATATTTTTAGGTGAATATTCAGCATTATTTTGGGTGTTAAGTGTGATTATTGCTGTGATTTTGTTTGGTGCAACTAGTGCAGAACTGAAAAAAGGGAATACAATTGCAGATAATGTTGAGAAGAAAATTAGCTAAGGAGGAAGTTTAACTATGAAAAAAGAGTATATTTTATCGTTAGATCAAGGTACCACAAGTTCACGAGCAATTCTATTTGACCATGATGGTGCAATTGTGAAAACAGCTCAAAAAGAGTTTGAACAGTTCTTTCCAAAACCAGGATGGGTAGAGCATGATGCAAATGAAATATGGACTTCAGTTCTTGCTTGTATTGCAGAAGTACTACGAAAATCGGATGTTGATCCGAGCCAGATTGCTGGTATTGGTATAACAAACCAACGAGAAACTACGGTGGTTTGGGACAAAAATACTGGAAAACCAATCTATAAAGCTATTGTTTGGCAATCTAGACAGACAGAGGATATATGTAAAGAATTACGTGGGAAGGATTACAATGAATTGTTCAGAGAAAAAACCGGTTTATTGTTAGACCCTTATTTCTCTGGTACAAAGGTGAAATGGATTTTAGATAATGTGGAGGGTGCAAGGGAAAAGGCGGAGAATGGTGATTTATTGTTCGGTACAATGGATACATGGATTGTTCATAAACTTTCTGGTGGAAAAACACATATTACCGATTACTCGAATGCATCCAGAACTTTAATGTTCAACATCTATGATCTTAAATGGGATGATGAGTTACTCGAGATTCTGAATGTACCTAAAAGTATGCTGCCGGAAGTTAAACAATCATCAGAAATCTACGCCAATACTGTTGATTATCATTTCTTTGGACATGAAGTTCCGATTGCCGGAATCGCGGGTGATCAGCAAGCAGCATTATTTGGGCAAGCGTGTTTTGATAAAGGTATGGCAAAGAACACATATGGTACAGGCTGTTTCATGTTAATGAATACTGGCGAAGAAGGTGTGAAATCTGACAATGGTTTGCTAACAACATTAGCCTGGGGCGTTGACGGTAAAGTGGAATATGCGTTAGAAGGTAGTATTTTTGTAGCGGGTTCGGCAGTACAATGGCTGCGTGATGGACTGAAGGTTATTGAAAACGCACCTCAGACAGAAGAGTTAGCAAAACAAGTAGATTCAACAGATGGGGTTTACATGGTGCCAGCTTTTGTTGGGCTAGGTACTCCATATTGGGATAGTGATGCAAGAGGTGCTGTTTTTGGTCTAACACGTGGAACTACAAAGGAACATTTTGTTCGTGCAACACTTGAATCACTTGCATATCAAACAAAAGATGTATTGGATGCAATGATTGCAGATTCTGGGATCAATCTAAAAACACTTCGAGTAGACGGAGGAGCAGTTAAGAATAATTTCCTAATGCAGTTCCAAAGTGATGTTTTAGGTGTACCAGTTGAACGTCCTGTAGTTCAGGAGACTACTGCCCTAGGAGCAGCATATCTAGCTGGATTGGCAGTGGGTTACTGGAAAGACAAAGAGGAAATTGCGTCACAATGGAAGATAGATAAAATGTTCAATCATAATATGGAAAAAGGAGAACGTGACAAGTTATATGGTGGGTGGCAAAAGGCTGTAGAAGCAACAAGAAAATTTAAGTAATTTGTAGAAGGAGAGAAGTCATAATATCCAATAGGGTTATGTGAATTTCTCTCTTTTTTATCAAAATAGTAGAGGGTGGTAAATTATGAAAAAAATTATTAATAACCCAGATTGGGCTTTGAGAGAGATGGTTGAAGGAATTGCTGCAGCATATCCAAACGATGTTAAACAGCTACCTGAAACAACTGTAATTGTTAGAAAAGATGCACCAGTATCTAATAAAGTTGGGATAGTGAGTGGTGGAGGAAGTGGTCACGAGCCCGCGCATGCTGGCTATATTGGAAAGGGAATGCTTGATGCCGCTGTATCTGGAGAAGTTTTTACATCTCCAACCCCTGATCAAGTGCTTGAAGCAATTAAAGCAGTTGATAGTGGAAAGGGTGTGTTTTTAGTGATTAAAAACTACACCGGTGATGTGATAAATTTTGAGATGGCTGCAGAACTGGCGGAGGCAGAGGGAATTGAAGTTGAAAAAGTAGTTGTCAATGATGATGTTGCAGTTGAAGATAGTTCATTCACTACTGGAAGAAGAGGAATTGCGGGAACTGTGTTTGTTCATAAAATTACAGGCGCGATAGCTGAACAAGGGGGATCTCTACAGGAAGTAAAAGCTGTTGCCGAAAAAGTGGTTGAAAATGTTCGTTCCATGGGTATGGCTCTTACATCTTGTGTTGTCCCCGCTGCAGGGAAACCCAGTTTTCAACTAGATGATGATGAAATGGAAATAGGAATTGGTATCCATGGAGAGCCAGGTATTGAGCGAAAGGAAATGGCTACTGCACATGCAATTGCAAAAGAACTTACCGAGAAAGTTTTAAATGACAGAGATTTCTCAGGGAGTGATGTTGCAGTCATGGTAAATGGGTTAGGTGCGACACCTGAAATGGAACTTTTTATTGTGAATAAAAGCGTGCAAGAGATCTTGAAAGAAAAAGGAATCAAGGTTTACAAAACATATGTAGGTGAATATATGACATCATTAGAAATGGCAGGCTGTTCAGTATCATTATTAAAGCTAGATGACGAAATAAAGTCATTACTTAATGCAGAGTCATCAGCACCTGCTTTTCGTATCTAAAGGAGTGTATGACATGGGATTACAAGTAACCGAAGCAGTTGAATGCATGAAAAGAATTAATGAGAAAATCCATACCAATAAGGAATATCTAACATCACTTGATCAACCAATTGGTGACGGTGATCATGGGATAAACATGGCACGCGGATTCCAGGAAGTAAGCAATAAAATTACGATGCAGGATTATGAAACTGTTGCTGATTTATTAAAGGACGTAGCTATGACATTAATGTCTAAAGTCGGTGGTGCATCTGGTCCATTATTTGGGACGGCGTTTCTTAAAATGTCATTGGCAGCAAAAGGGAATGATACGATCGATCATGAAAATATTGCAAGGGTGTTAGAAGAAGCGGTTAATGGTGTCAAACAGCGAGGGAAGGCTGTGGAAGGTGAGAAGACACTTATTGATGTTTGGTCACCAATGGTTGAGTACTTCAAAAGAGTCGATCGTTTTAAATCAGGTGAAATAGCAGGTGAAGCAAAGAAAGCCATGGAAAACACAAAGGAAATTATGGCAACTAAGGGAAGAGCAGCTTATTTCAAAGAAAAATCAATTGGACATATCGATCCAGGAGCTGCTACATCCTTTTATATATTTGAGGCATTATCTGAAGTGATTAAAGAAGGTGAAAAGTAATGT
>JBDNGJ010000104.1:0-4758 GCA_041689365.1 Virgibacillus sp. | reverse complement strand
TTATCTCCAGCTTTTCCCCTGCTCCACAAGGAGCATGCTAGTTTCCCAGCACTCCGCGTTCCACCTAATAAAATATAGTAGATTATAAGTTCCTAGTTACTCATAGAAATTGGGATTATAAAATTCGTTCCATTCCGCATTTTTCACGGTATTGGTTGATTTTTTTAATCATTGGCATCGTAATACCAAATTTGTTTATGAGTATCTCAATCGTCTTTTTGTGTGTCTGATGGATTAACTGATGTATCTCTTTATGAAGAATGCGCAAATTATTAAATTTATCGCTCCCTCCAAGCTGTACAGGGATGTAGTGATGACAGTGAACCTCACTGGCATAAAGGTAAATACCTGTGATTTCACATTTCCCCATTTTCATACTGTACCGACTTACTCGATTATCCATGTATTCAACACTTCGTGTCGGTATGTTGGACTTCATTAATAGAGAAATTTCTCGTTTGATATCCTTACGAAGGTTTTTGTGTATCTTTTCTCTTCCTACCTTAGTGAAAGGAGTTAGAGATTGACTAAAGTTCATATTATTTTTCGTTTTCACATTAGCTAGAGGGAATAGATACACGTTCGCTACCTTAAAAGTTTTGAACCCTAAACTGTAAAACTTTTTATAAGTTGGCGGTGGGTTCGCAGGGTGTTCGTATTTCCCGACAGGTTTAAGACGATTGTATATAAATGTTTGCAACTCATAGGCAAGACGTGAGAACTCACTATTAACATGTGTTGCCCGATTGAAATAGTTGTGAATCCCCAAGACAAAACTGTTAAAGAGTAACGCATTTTGAACGGTCGGTGAGGTTTTAAGTTTTTGAATACGTTTTTTCGCCTCAACCTTGATTTTTCGCCTTTTATTGGCTTTTATGCCTGTGTGCGCTACTCTCTTTTTCCCTTTTTGATTCGCACGAATCGTGAATCCTAGGAATTCAGATTCTCGTTTTCTAAGATTTATAACTTGTGACTTTTCTGGAGAAATATCTAGTTTCAGACGCTCTTTTAGATATAGCCTTACGGCATGGTACCACTTTTGAGCGGTCTTCCAATTTCGACAAAGAACTTTAAAATCGTCCGCATAGCGGACGAGGTATCCCTCTTTAAGATTGGTTCGCTTTTTGGCACGCAGTGAGCTTTCCTTTGTTTTATAGGGTTGATTTAAGGGTAAAAATTCCCATTGATTAGCAACCCACTGATCTAAGTCGTTGAGTACAACGTTTGAAAGTAACGTCGAAACTAATCCACCTTGAGGTACGCCTTTTGTAGGTATACCTTCTCCATCGATTTCAGCTTTTAGCATTTTAAAGATACATGCTAAAACCTTTTTATCTTGGATACCCATATTCCACAATTGTTTTATAAGCAAGGTATGGTTAATATTATCAAAGAAACCTTTGATATCGACGTCAACGACGTAATGGAGTGAAGACTTATTGATAAGGAATTGTACTCTTGCCATGGCATGGTGTGTTGACCGAAAGGGTCTGAAACCATAATTATGGTTATAGAATTGTGCTTCTGCGATCGGTTCAAGAACTTGTTTAAAACATTGTTGTATGATTCGATCCAGAATACAGGGAATTCCGAGTGGTCTCCATTTACCATTCTCTTTTTCAATAAGTTTTCGTCTGACTTTTTTCGGGTGATAGGATTTCAGCTTGGTTTGAATTGTTGTTACTAATTCGTCCTCCGATAGTTTTTCAATATCATGGATTGTTTTCCCATCTGTTCCCGCTGTCTTCGACCCTTTATTAGATTTTATCAATCGGTAAGACAACAAGATATTTTCTCTGGATGTTATTATATCGTATAAGTGCGAAAACGATTCTTCCTTGGAAGATTTATCATATAGGTTCGTAAAAGTTTCCGTCATACCATAGTAGTCCCAATATCGTAGAGTTTGCACTGTGGCATCCCTCCATTCGAGGTGATGTTCCCACGTTCCTACCAGATCGGTGCAATTCACTTTTGGAAAATAATCATTCGATTTCCTTAGACTTGGGGCTATTCCTCCACTCTCATTACAAGAGGTTCATCAGTCATGCCCCTACCCTCACAAGGATAGATGCTTTTCGGCATTTGCCTTATAGCAACCGTTTAGGATGACAGTCCCTGTTACAACGTTCCTTGTTTTCCAAGTCCCTTACAACCTAGCTTTCTGTTCTGGACGTAGGTGCTTCCTGTAAGCCTGTGAGTCTGATACCGCCATTGTTCGGTATAGCGTATTTCATAGCAGCAATTTTTACTTTACACCACTCACCCCATAGTTGGATGGGACATACGTTTCCGTATGTTCTAACTTTAGACCCTTACATTCGGAAGTTCGTCAGTCCTTTTCATAGAACGATTCTCACCTTATCCAGTTTCTCAGCCGTGCGGCATATCCGTTAGCATACCTTTCCCGAAGGGATGGCTTCAGCCTTCGTTCTGCCGAATCTATCTGTACTTCAGACCCCTTGACCTGTCAGGCAAGACGCATGCAGAAGTTTGACGGGATGGTTTCAAGAAACATGGTTCCGTCATTCCCATCCTCGGTTGTAACGTTAAGATTAATAAAATATAACCTACTGTTTTTCACGCTTTTAAAGCGCTTATAACAGAACTTGTCGAGCGTGCTACGTTAGTTGAATAAGCATCAGTATTTATACAGCAAATTTATTTAACCTAAATGTATCATAAGTTTCTGAATTCTGTACTAAATTCCCTTTAATAATCAAGTCGTTCATTGTTACTTCATTTCTTTGGTGATGGATACTTTCCAAGACCTGAAACCAAGTAAGGTAATTGTTTAAATACTTGGTTGCAACACCGTTAAATCGTTGCATCCAACCTTTTAGTCTTCTATGATAATTATTCACATTCTGGATGTGGTAAAGCCCCTTAGTACGAATTTTACCATCAGACTTGAATTGGTAAATATCCATTTCCTTTTCAGCAGCATATGTTTTGAATGCACGCCAAGAATCCGTGCATAGTATATTTTCACTTGAAAGTCTATGCCCGATGGCTTTGTCTAATTGGTCTTTTGTTAATCTCCCCGTACCTAATATCTGCGAAAAGGTGGTTTTGTCGCGGTCTCTTGCAACCAACACGCAGACTTGTTCATTGCTTATACCACGTTTTTTCGCAGAACCACCACGTTTACGTGGTTTTCTACCTTTAATTTTTCTTTGTCCTTTTTCTGAGTACAGGAAATAGGTCTCGTCCATCTCAACGATACCTTCAAAATTAGGGATTTCAATTTTCTTTAGCGATGATAATAGTTAGTGCCTCCAGTAAAATAAAGTGATGTGTGTGATGTTACCTATTAAGTCAGCAGACTTTCGTAGTGAATAACCTTCAATCATACACTCAACAAATTTAATCCACTGGTTAAGGTGACGAGTGCGATAAAGAACTGTATATGTGAGGTCAGTAAATGTCTTTTTACAAGCCTTACAGCGATAGCGTTGCTTTTTAACCTCTTCGCCATCAACAATTGTTGTATATTTACCGAAGCGAACAATATGTTCTGACGTACAATCAGGACATTCGTACCCATTCTTGTTCTTACGTTCAGATATTTCGTGAAGAACGGTTCCAGTCGAACTTGATGCTGTGAGTGCAACAATTAAATATTCACGCAATCTGTGCTTCTCTGCTGGATTTAGTTTTTGAATGGCTTTAAGGATTTCAGTAGTTCTCACAATCATCACCAACCATATTGTAGTTAGTCCGATTATAGAACATTTGTTCCCAAAAATCAAATAACAACAATTAACTTTAACAGAGCCTTTTGTTTAGGTAGATGACAATAGTTACAATTAGTGTCAGTGTCGCTATTAGTGAAATGCTAAATTGCGCTACTAGACTTAATGATTCAAATGTCGTCATCCTACCACCTCCCTTCTAAAGGAAGATGGCCAACCGCCCACTATACTATGTAGTTGCTATATAAATTTTACCATAAGAGTGAAAAGATTAATAGTGAAAGTAGAACAAACGTTCGCATTTTCTTATATTCTTTAATCTAAAAATAATTATAAAAAACCCGCACCCTACGTAAGTTCTGTTATGGGTGTGGGCTTTTCGATTAAGAATTGAATATGCCCTTCCTTAAAATGTTCTTACTTTAAACTTTATATTTAAGTTTAGTATATAGCTAATTATTCTCTGCCATTCGGCCAAGCGGATCATCTTCATTGATGATATCCTGGATGGCGTAGACGGATAGTGGAAACATTGGAAACCCGAAAACATACGGTGTGATCTCATAAAGCTGGAAGTAGATGACTAGTGCTTTATCAGCAATGTAGAAGTCTTGATCCGGCAGAATTTTAACCATATCTTCAAATGTACCAATATCGCGCTCTTGAATTTTTTCATTAATAAGCTCAGAAAGCCGATCCACATAATTGCTTCCAGGTTTAAATAGCTCACTGAGACTGCAGCGGCTTTTGTTTTTCAAATCAAAAGTTAGTGACTTGATATAGGTCATTCCATGTGCCGCCTGATAATGGTATGCATAGTTGTATAATGATAAACTCAGGACATCACGCTGGTTGTTTTTAATTTCGAATGAGCCATCCATTTCAACAAGTGTAGTCGGCATTTCAGCTATTTGCATGTTGATAAGTTGCTGTGTTTCATCGACGATGTTCTGATTTATGAATCGCTCCATTCCTCGATCCCGCATACCAAAAACATGGGGATAGATTACTTGAATATCCTTACCGTAGCTAACTTGCATCGGTTTAATATGAACTGGTAATG
>JBDNGJ010000103.1:0-29537 GCA_041689365.1 Virgibacillus sp. | reverse complement strand
CAGGCAAATCCATCAGCTTCCAACAGATAGTAAAAAATCGGTTCAAACCAAAACTACCATCGGTCCAAATTCCAAAAAACCTCTAAATTTAGACACTCCTATTATGCTTACTGGTATGTCCTATGGAGGATCACTAAGTTTACCGATGAAAATGGCTATAGCCAAAGGAACTTCAATGGCTGGAACATCAACAAATACGGGGGAATCGGGGTTAACAAATGAAGAACGAGACAATGCAAACTTATTAATTGGACAATATAATCGTGGAATGAGGATGAAGATTTCGGATTTAAAACATTTGGATGCAATTGAAGTACAACTTGGCCAAGGTGCGTGGGGTGGAGCTTCCGAAATTACAACGAAGGCAGATAATATTGGCGATCATTTACGAGCTACTTGGGATTTAAAAGAGGGTGAAGATTCAACTATAAAGCCTACTTTTCCAAATGTTAAAACGAGTGAAGATATTGTCAATCTAGTTAATGAAATAAAAAGCAAACACGATGTTCCGGTTGGTGTAAAAATTGCAGGGTCGGATTTTATTGAATTTGATTTAGCAGTCCTTGCCAAAACAAATGCTGATTACATTGTAGTTGATGGATCAGAAGGAGGTACAGCAGGCGCACCAACAACGCTTGAAGACGATGTCGGCTTACCTGCTTTGCATTCACTAGTAAGAGCAGTTGATTGGCTGGTTGAGAACAACATAAGAGATAAGTTTCAAATAATTGCTTCCGGTGGATTAACTACTCCAGGACATTTTTTAAAAGCATTGGCAATTGGTGCAGACGCTGTGTACATAGGTTCGATTGCTTTAATGGCAACATTACAGAGTCAAATGGCCAAAGCAATGCCTAAGTATCCACCACCACAATTAGCACTTTATTCTGGAAAATTGAAAGATGAATTCGATGTGGAAGAAGGGGCGAAGGATTTAGCAAACTTTCTAAATTCATGTACGACTGAAATGAAACATGCTATCCAAGTGATGGGGAAAAAGTCAACAACAGAATTAAATCGGGACGACTTGGTGAGTATGGATAAAGATCTTGCCGAGTTTATGACAATACGGTATGGAGCATCACATCGCAGATAAGTAAATAAATTCACCTAATGAATAAGAGTGTACCAAAGATAGATTTGGTGCACCCTTACTTTTGTATAAATGTAATCGTTTATTTTAAATTTTTACTAATGTATTGAATCATTTTTTCTTAACTCAGTTGGAGTTGGTCTTCCAGCACGTGGTGGGTCCCCCGCGGCAACGCTTTTCCCCGAGGAGGCTGATATACGCATGGAAAATAAAATCGAAGTGATCCATATAGCTACTTATCGGATTATGATCGACCTTTTCAGCATAAAAGCATTAAAAAAGCACTTTCATAAGTGGTATGAGCGGAGGCCGCGCCCGGTGGCATAGAAGACACTGTGAAAGTGACTGCCCGTGTCGGAAATCAATACATCCGTTATGTCAGGGGATAATACTTAGTGTAATAAGAAAGCGAAAAGTTTGTAACAAATAAACCCAAAAAAGATTGACATTGATAATCATTCTCGATATAGTTATAATTGAAATTGATATTCATTATCAACTACAAAAAATACATACTCAGGGGGAAACATCATGTTTAAAAAAGGGAATTTTATTATTTTAATGGTCATCTTAGGACTAGTTTTATCGGCATGCGGACAAAATGATGAAAATGCTCAAGCGCAGGGCGATGACAAACAGGAAGCGAAGCAACCAGAAGATCAAAAGAACCAAGAGGAAACGGAAAAAAGTAAGGATTCTGATTCTAGTGAAAGTAAAGCGAGTGATGTTTCTGCGTATAAAGCAGGCGTTAAGGAGCTAGCGAAGGCAAAAGAAGGTAAAGAAGTTGATTTCCAAGCTGTGATTGATCTTTATAAGAGTGACTTACAACCTTTGGTACAAAAGCAAGACAGCGCAGTTGACCAACAAATTGTAGCTGCATTAGAAGCTGGTAAAGCAGGGGAGTTAGACGGATATATTGTTAAACAAATCTTTGATAAGCTGACTCAAAAAGTTTTCTATTTAACGATTAAACATGAGTTTAAAGAAGTAGAGGAGTACTGGGGAGACTCGGCAGAAGTAAATAAAGAAATTGAAGAAGCTAAGGAATTTTATGCAGTGTTAAAAGGAACAGTCAGTAAACGAGACAATGCATATTCTACTAATATGGTAGATCAGATTGAAGCAGGGTTTAACGAAATTGAAAAAGCAGTTGAGAATGACGATTTACTAGGGTTCCAATTAGGTAAGCAAGTGGTTGATAAGACGCTCATGAAAACATTCTATCTAGCATCTGGCGCACTTCCGCACGGATATGCAACAAAAGCAGCAAAAGAAGCGAAAGAAGATGTTGCTCATGCAAAAGTGGAACAGGCTGAAGGATGGGCATTCTATCAATCTCTAACAGGTTATTTAACTCGACATGCAAAAGAAGAAGCTGCCTTAATCGAAAGTCAGTTCAATTTAGAAAAAGATGTAACCAAGCTGGACCCAACAGTTGTAAACAATGCGTTTGTTCGCGGTTTTTCAAAAATTGCACTTCACGAGTATGAAGAAAGTGAAGAATACTGGGGGAAAGATAAATCAGTTATCACAGCTCTTGAAGGCGCTTTGTTTATTGATATGATAGATACTGATATTACACGTATCTTAGGTAAAGAAGCTTTTACTGAATTAACGGAACAAGCCCAATCTTATTTAGATGCAGCGAAAGCAGGAGAAAAAGAAAAAGCAATGAAAGTATTGGAGAAGATTGAGGGAACACTTAAAACCGTAATTGAAAATACAAAGTAAAACAGCTAAACTTGATGAGATGTGAAACCTTGTTCTGAAGGGAACAGGGTTTTTCCAATATTAGAGGTGATTTTAGTTGAAGGTTTTGGTAACAGGCGGTGCGGGTTTTATTGGCAGCCACGTCTGTAAAGAATTAATAAGAAAAAAACATGATGTAACAATTATTGATAGCATAGACAGTTATTACTCTAAAGAGCGAAAAAAGCAACAGTTAGCAGAAATTAAAAAATTAGGTGTCTTTGAATTTCATGAAGTCAACTTATTTCATATGGATAAATGCTTAGAGGTTTTTCAAACTAAAAAGTTTGATATTGTTATTCATCTTGCAGCCTTGCCAGGGGTTTCTTATTCAATAAAATATCCGTTATCCTATGTTGATTATGATATAAAAGCAACAATCAATGTGCTCACATGTTGTGGAAAAACAGGTGTATCACACGTTATTTTTTCTTCCTCCTCTTCTGTTTACGGGCAACAAGGTGATCAACCCCTTAAGGAAGAAATGGCGAATGGACAAGTTATTTCACCTTATGCAGCTGCCAAATATGGAGCGGAGTCCTTTTGCCATACATTTCAGCATTTGTATGGGTTTCGGCTATCTATATTACGCTTTTTCACAGTATACGGACCGTGGGCTCGGCCGGATATGGCCATACCTATATTTGCTGACCGACTATCTAAAGGGTTACCCATTGAAGTATATGGTGAAGGATCAGCGCGTGATTATACCTATGTGGACGACATTATACAAGGAATTAAAGCTTTACTTCATACCAGCCACCAAACAGAAATATTTAACCTTGGTTCTGGAAAGCCTATTTCAATGCCTGCACTTTTAGAGGTCTTTCAGCGGCATTTTCCAAACATGAAGGTTGTTCAAAAACTGGAACGAACCGGCGATGTTAAGATGACATGGTCTGATATCGGAAAGGCAAAAAGACTACTAGGATACGCGCCTAAGGTAACGATCGAAGAAGGCATTGAGAAAACGGTCCATTGGGTAAAAGGGTTTTGATCAAAGTGAACAAGTACATCATGCAGGGAGCGAAATTACTCATAGCAATTTGTTTTATTTGGGTAACCGCCTACGCATTTGATTTTCGTTATATTTTAAACCAGGCAAGTGAAATCCTAAGTAATTTTTTTCTGCTTTCCATTATGACACTTTCCTATTTTTTTGCTTTTTTGATAAAAGCAAAAGTATGGCAGTTATATGTTGGAAAAGGTATTGGGTTTAAGCTTTATTTTGACGGAGTTTTGTATAGTTTGGTTCTGAATCACCTTCTTCCTGTTAAAGCAGGGGATCTTGTTCGGATAGGCTATCTTGCACAGGAGAATAAGGTAGGATGGGCAGCTTCTATTCAATCTGTGGTGGTTATGCGTTTAATAGATCTCTTCTTATTGGGTGCAATTGCATTAGGAGGTGCACTCTATTTGGGGATAAAGATGTCCCTTCTTTTTGTCTTTAGTGTATTGGGTATTGTCGGGATAATTATTATCTTAGTGCTAATAAAAAAATACAAGTGGAGGGAAATGATTTTTTCCTATCTAAAAACAATAAAGCAGATTTTATGGTCTGGTACTGGGTTTATGATAATCTGCCTTATTTTGTTGAGCTGGTGTTTAGAGGCAATCGTATTATTCTCTGTTGCTTCACAGTTTGGGATTTCCCTATCCTATCTTTCGTCGCTTTGGGTGAACAGTTTTACGATAGCTGGACAGGTTTTTCATTTTTCGCCCGGCGGTATAGGGACTTATGAAAGTTTTATGAGCTTTGCCTTAACGGTCTTTGCAGTTCCTTTAAAGGAGTCCTATACGATTGCAATCGTTACTCACGGGTTTAAATTTTTGTTTTCTTATGTTATGGGAATCTACTTATTATTATTTGCACCAATTTCATGGTTAAAGCTGATTAATTGGCTGAAAAGAAAGGAAGAATAACGTGAAACATGCATCTATGTTTGAAGTCATTGCTGCACGATGCTGGAATTTATTAAACGAGGGAAAACCTTTTACACCAATTTTTGTTGTTGGAACAATGCTGCTGTTTTATATACAGGGATGGGGAAGCGCAACCTTTTGGATGACAATCGGACTTGCTTTTTTACTTACACTGCCATTATTCATAATCTATTATCACTATGATTTTCCACTGATGCTGAGAAATTATTTATGGATTCCTTTCGTTATCTATTTAATGGTCTGGGGGTCTATTAGTCTATCGTTGTTACTCTTTGCTCTGGGCCTGTATTTTTTCTTTACTATTTTCTTCTGGGGCACTTTTTATTATCATTTAAGAATTGGTACAACTTGGTTAAATTTCACACGGTTTTGGAAGCTTGTCCTGAAGAATAGTGACTCGACAAGCGGAAATGCTCAAGAACAGCTTCCTAAGTTTTTGCTGCTTTTATCTACTTGGAATCTATTTTATGTTCAATTGTCATCAGGATTAACGATTAATTTCGGTAATTATATCTGGTTCTTAATAAGTATAGCTGTATTAAGCTGGGTTCTGCACTATTATCTTTTTGATTGGAAACCTACAGAGAAACTTACATATACCGACAATGTGAAAGAAAATAATCAACCAATTAATAACAAAGTCGTTATGATCGTGATCGATGGAATGAGGAAGGAACGCTTTCAGGAAGCTAATACTCCATTTCTAGATAAACTTAGGAACGACGGAACGGAATATACACAAATGGAAACAGTGTATCCCGCTAGAACAGTCGTTTGCTTTTCCTCGATGATGACAGGTACTTATCCTAAAGAACACGGCATTAAGTCAAACATGGTTTGGAATCTTGGAATTAAAGTAGAGTCTATTTTTGATTCTTTAAGAAAAATAAACAAAAGAGGGCGAATTCTAGGTGTTGCTCATTTGATTGATTCGATGGGAGATGATGTTGAAGCCTATACAGCAGTTGGGCACAACGATACAGTTGACCGAAATATTATTGAAAAAGCGAAACGAACGATGGAGGCTGAAGATTTAGATTTCTTTACTATCCAATTAATCAGTACAGACCAAACAGGGCACAGCAGAGGGGTGCTGTATGATGAATATATTCAAAAAATAGAGGAAGCAGATCATCTAATAGAGGAATATGTTGCCTGGATGGAAGCTAAAGGCTACATGAAAAATACGACTCTATTGATTTGTGCTGATCATGGACAAGCTGACGGTATTGGAGGGCATGGTCATCTTGATGAAGGGGAACGATTTGTACCATTTTTCTTGCATGGACCTAGTATCGAAAAAGGAAAGAAGGTTGAAAAAAAGAATAGTCTTACCTCGATAGCTCCTACTATTGCTTATTTATTAGGTGCTCCATATCCTAGCCATAGCCGGGGAGACGTTTTAGAAGAAGCTTTCAATTTAAGAAAGGAAGAACAACTATGAAGCAAAATGTTATCGTATTTTTGCCGGCACATAATGAAGAAGATTCAATTGGTCAGGTAATTCGTAAAATACCCAGGCATTTTCATCCGGGGATTACTGTTAAAGTTCTTGTGATTGATGATGGTTCACGTGATCGAACAGTAGAAACTGCGAAGAAATCAGGTGCTGACTATATCCATTCATTCAAAAATAACCGGGGTCTTGGTGCTGCGGTTAGAGAAGGGTTAAGACGTTCCTACCAATTAGGAGCTGATATATCTGTGATGATCGATGCGGATAATGAGTATCCGGCAGATGAAATACCAGAAATTATTCAACCTATTCTAATGGGAGAAGTTGATTATACGATGGGGTCGAGATTTTTAGGAACTATTAAAGGGATGAAGCTTCATCGACGATTAGGGAACTATTTTTTCACTTTCCTGCAGTCTATCCTCCTTAGAAGATGGATTTATGATGGGCAATCAGGAATGAGAGCTTTTTCAAAGCAAGCGATGGAACACGCCGAAATTATTCACGATTATAATTATGCTCAAGTGCTTACGCTTAATTTGGTAAGAAAAGGATTTAGGGTAAAAGAAATACCAATTACATATCAAGTAAGATCAAAAGGTCAATCCTTTATAAAATTCAAAGCATATATGACTTCTGTGTTTCCAGCTATGGTTCAGGAAATGGGGAAGCGTCACAAAAAGGTCACAATCGACCCAATTGCTCACGTATTTACAGAAAAAACAGGCTACTAACAAAATTAATGATTGACATTGATGTTGATAATCATTATCATTTATAGTGAATAGGGGATGTTTTCATGAAAAAAATTAGTTTATCATTACTAGTTCTTATGCTTTTTACTCTAACTATTCAAACAAACGTTTTTGCTTATTCTTATGGAGATCCAAATAAAGAAAAAATAGCAGAAGTTTACAAGAAAATGGTGGTAAAGCTAAATGAATCCCCGCCAAATTACGAGGAAGCTAAAGAACTTTTCTTAACTGTAAAAGAAGAAATAGACATGCACATGGGAGAAGATGCTTCTCGGTTTATTCTTGATCCTCTCAATAGTGAAGATAAACAGTCTACTATTCAAAATATGGAGAAACTACTGGCTTTAAATATTTCGAGACGGTTAATAGCAGTCGAAAAGAGCTTTGAGGAATTTGATAAGAGCAAAAAGATACTAGCAAAAGGTTTTGCTACATATCAGGCACTTTCACCAGCTGTCAGGGAAATTGACTCAGAACTTGATGAACAAATTAAAAATCAATTTGATATTACGCTTGAGTCCTTAGGAAATCCCGGACTTTTTGGTGTAGGGGAAAAGCCATCAGACATAGAACAATTTAAACAAAATAAGAAAGTTATCTTAGATTCATTAAAGGAACTGTTTAATATTGAAGCGTTTGATGTTGGACATTTCACTAAGAGCCAGACAGAGCAGGAGTTAGAAAATGAACAGGTTCGTTCTGGAGATGAATATACAGATTACTCAGATTGGAGAAACTGGATTCCGCTTTTAGTAATAGTGCTAGTAATAGCGGGAACAGTTATCTATTTTGTGAAAAGAAAAACCAGTAAGTAGAGGATTCCCAAATGAGGAGGAACTACATTGGAAATTCAGGCATTATTAATAACCTTTCGTGAGGTACTGGAAGCTTTATTAATCGTTGGGATAATTACTACATATCTAAAACGAACTGATAATAAAAAGTTTACAAAGTATGTCTGGCTTGGTGCTGGCCTGGCAGTACTTGCAAGTTTAGGTGTTGCTATGCTTTTTCAGGTGGTTTTTACTGGGTTTGCTGCAATGGGAAGCGAAATATATTTAAAAATAGGAATTATGCTTGTTTCATCTGTTCTGTTAACACAAATGGTGTTTTGGATGGCAGAACACAGTAAAGACATGAAGGGGAAAACGGAAGGGAAAATGAAACACTTTGTTACAACAGGAAATGTGGTAGGGATGGTTGTACACTCTTTCCTGGTAGTCCTTCGTGAAGGTGTGGAAACAGTATTCTTCTTTGCAGCTATCACAGGTGGCGATATTGAGAAAGGCCTTCAAGGCTGGGGGGCGATTTCAGGTGCTGTTATTGCCGCTGGTGTTTGTTACCTTTTCTTTAAAGGAACAGTCCGGATCCCACTTAAATCCTTCTTTAAGGTTACAAGCATTTTTATTGTATTGATCGCTGCAGGGCTGCTCGTACAAGGTATTTCCATGATGCAAGATGTTAAGCTGATTGGAAGCATCATGCCACATGTATACAATATTACATTTTTATTGCCTGAGCATCCGATTGATTATACACATTTCGTCCGGGACACAGGAATACAGCCAATTTTTTCTGGTGAAGTAGGTATCTTCTTGAAGGCACTCTTTGGATACTCTTCTATGCCTTCGATAGAGGAAATGATTGGTTATCTTGGTTATTTTGCTGTTATTTATATGATAATTAAAGTGAAGTATGGTTCTGCTAAGGCAGAGGCAAGTATCAAAGAAACATACTCGAAGCAAGTGTACGCCGGTGGATACCAAGGAAAAAATGCATACAAATAAACAAACTTTCAGACAAGACGTGAGACGCTGCGTCTTGTTTTTATTTCCAATACAGAATCAATCTCGAATATATGAAGAAAAGGGTCTAAATTAAGAATGAAAAATACTAAAAAGCTGTATATCTATTGGGGATTGTTTATAGTATTTGTTTGTTGTGTTTCTTATGTTAGACTGCTTTACAGTAGCCCTTTTGCTAGTTCATGGGATCAAGTGGATTTTGCACTGGCTGTCACAAACTTTGATTTGTATCAAATGCAGCCTCATTTTCCAGGGTACCCATATTTCATATTGGGTGGAATGCTATTTAATCATTTAGTTAATGATTCCGTTCAAGCTCTTTCTATCTTTAATACGATTATGGCAGTTACCTCAGTTGTACCAATCATTCTTATCTTAAAAAGTTATGTTAACTTACGAGCGAACTTTCTTATAACTGCTAGTATCTATTCCATGAGCTACATGTGGGTGTTAAGTACTGACCCTATGAGTGAAGCTGCTGCTGTTGCAGTTTTGTGGTGGTTTATATGGAGTTTACGGGTAGCAAAAGAAAAACCAGTGTTTTGGATTTCAGTTGTTCCTTTAGTATTTTTTAGCATATTAATGGGGATTCGTTTATCTTACATTCCATTTGGAATTGGGATTTTATTATTGTGGTACTCTTATCACAAGCATTTTAGCGAATGGTTTGCATTTGTTCGATTCATCTTCCTGCAGGTTATTATTGCGGCATTATTGCAATTCATTTGGATAGGTGGTCTAATAATGTCTGCAGGGGGATTGTCAGCGTTCATTGAACTAGCTGTTGGTTTTGTGGGGGGGCACTTTACTGAGTGGGGTGGAGCAATTTCAGCAGACTCTATGCCACTTGTAGAGCGACTGTATAAGCTTATTTTTCATAATTTTTTATGGACAGGTCTGTTTGTCCAATCCCTTCCGTTAGCTCTTATATATATTCTTTTGCTTGGCTTGTTGGTTTTTTGCCTGAAGCGTAAAAAATGTGACACAGATCCATTCACCTGTTGGTTAATATTCATGTGGGTTGCCTATTTTTTATGGGTGCTGTTTGCTCAAAATGTGGACAAACCAAGACACATTCTTCCGTTAACAGGATTATTTGTCTTTCTATTGCTGAAAAGCACTTTCAGGTGCCGGTGTATGAAGACAAAAAGTTTAAATAGTATTTGTGTTGTCCTGATTTCGCTGCAGTGTATTCACGGAAGTCACCTCATATTTGAAAAGACCAATCAGCCTCCCGCGGTGTATCAGCTTACGAATTACTTAACAGAAATTGCTGAAACAGGTCCGATAACGGTTTACACATGGGAAGAATCCCGTGTAATGGAATTTTTAAAAGTCCCTTATCAGCATAAGGAAATATTTACATATGAATATTTTAAAATTGAACTGCCATCTAATAAAAAAATAAAAGTTTTTCTGACAGACCAGGTTATAAAAGGATTTGAAAAACAGGAGTACGCTGTTCAAAATCGAATAAAAAAAATAGAAACATTTCAGTCGAATTCATTGTTTAATCCAGTTTATGGGGAGATTTCACTCTATGAATGGACTGGTAAAAAAGAACAGTAGCGAAAGGGTGAAGGGTTTTGCGTATCGCAATTGTTGGTTCTGGATATGTTGGGTTGGCAACTGGTGTCAGTCTTGCCGAAGTAGGTCATCATGTAACCTGTATTGATAAGGATGCAGGGAAGATTAAAATGCTCCAATCTGGGAAGTCACCTATATACGAACCGGGTTTGGAAGCCTTTATAATCAAGAATTTGGAAGCCGGTTATTTATCTTTTTCGAACGATATTGATAACGGATGTTCTACAGCCGAGATTATTTATATAACCGTCGGGACCCCGCAGAATAAAGACGGTACTACGGATTTAACCGATATAAAAGAAGCCTCGATCGATATTGCTAAAACAATTAGTCAAGACGTGATAGTAGTAACAAAATCAACCGTACCAGTAGGAACAAGTGAAACTTTGAAACAGTTGATAGAAGAAAATCTGGTCCATCCAGTCTCCATTGAGATTGTTTCAAATCCAGAGTTTTTACGCGAAGGTTCAGCTATACATGATACGTTTAACGGTGACCGTATTGTTATAGGCGCTACTAATAACTTTGCCGCTGGAGTTATCGAAGAAGTTAACAGACCATTCAATGTACCTATTGTAAAAACAGAACTAAGAGATGCAGAAATGATTAAGTATGCCTCCAACGCCTTTCTTGCAACAAAAATTAGTTTTATAAACGAAATCGCAACTATTTGTGAAAAGGTAGGTGCTAATGTCGACCATGTAGCAAGTGCAATGGGAATGGATAAACGAATAGGTCATCAATTCTTGCAAGCAGGGATTGGATATGGCGGTTCATGTTTCCCCAAAGATACTAAAGCGCTTATTCAGCTATCCGGTAATGTTGAACATGATTTTGAATTGCTAAAGTCAGTGGTAAAGGTTAACAATAATCAGCAGGATTTGCTGGTGGAAAAGGCCAAACAACGCTTTAAGTCATTGACAGGAAGACGTGTTACCCTATTAGGTCTGGCATTTAAACCTAATACAAACGACATGCGTGAGGCTGCATCTATAACTGTGGTTGATAAGCTGATTGCGGAGAAAGCAGAAATCATTGTGTATGACCCGGTTGCAAACGAGACTGCGAAGCGGACATTGCCAGAGGGAGTTAACTATGCAGATTCATTTCAAACTGCAGTCAAAGATGCTGAAGTGGTCTTTATCTTAACGGAGTGGGAAGAATTTAAGCAAATAGATCTGTCTGAATTTAAACGGCTGATGAAGATACCAATTATTTTTGATGGAAGGAATTGTTTTGATTTAGATGTAATGAGGGTTTATGAAATTGAATATCATTCTATTGGCAGGCCATCAATTTTGCGATGAACCCTTTTAGTTGTAGGCAAGAAGTATTTATAATTTTGGTGGGAGTTAAAAGAAAAGTCAGTAGATTTTTTATAAGGAAATAAAGTATAAAAATAGTACACAAGATCAATAAACTGTGACGTAACTTTATCGTGCCTTCCGAACATCTCATCCTGATGAGTGCTTTACCGTAATTAAGAATTGGCTGTAAGGACTGATAAATCAAGCCATGTATCCTTGAGCAATTTCAGGTTTGCTTTTTTACTCCGTATAGGGTTTGCGGTTCAATTATCTATTCTTCGCTATCCAGGATGGCTATACACTCATATAAAGGATATATCAGATTCGGTTTTACATTCATAGCAAAACAAATTAATGTTGACTTTTCTTCTTTTGGTCTTTATCCCCAAAGAGAAAATACAATTTGGGATCATCTAAGAAATTCAGAAGCGAAACGGTAAAAAACTGAATGAAAAAGTAATACACTTTTCCAACATTGGACAAGCATTAATTAAAGCAAAAAAGGAAGCCATCCACCCGTTTGCTTTCGATAATTTTCAAAGTGATAGTTGTCTCTAGATACTGCTGTTAATGTGAAATCTGGTACCGGTTTACCAAGTTCAAATACTGACATAAAAATTCCTCCTTTAATAAAATTCATCCCTAAGTATAGTACCCTTAAATCTTACTTTTTAATGTAAGTAAACGTAAATAATTAAAAGAAATGTAAGCTAGATTACATGATTAGATGAGTTAGGATTTCAAGGACTATTTAATGGGTATATATAATTAGTGCAAATTTAGAGGAGGAGTATGAAATGAGTAATTTAAAAGTATTGTTTTTGAATGCGTCTTTAAAAGACAGTAATGAAGTGTCTAACACAGAAGCTCTATTTGAACAGGCGAGAAAGATTTATGAGAATGAAGGAGTCGTAACTGAAAGTATTCGGCTGGCAGAATATCATATACCATATGGGATTAGTGGAGATATGGGGGATGGAGATGAGTGGCCGATGATTTTGGAAAAGGTGAAACAAGCTAATATTGTAATAATAGGAACGCCTCTATGGTTAGGGGAAAAAAGCAGTTTAGCAACACTTGCCATTGAACGTCTATATGGTAGTAGTGGTGAAACAAATCAGAAGGGCCAAGCAATCTATTACAATAAAGTAGGGGGAGTCATTGTAACCGGGAATGAAGACGGTGCAAAACACGCATCTGCGTCTATTTTATACGGATTATCTCATATCGGATTTGTTATCCCACCAAACGTAGACACTTATTGGGTAGGTGAGGCTGGCCCTGGTCCATCTTATATTGATGCAAATGGGAAGAATAATGATTTCAGTCAAGAGCATATAGAAATGTTATCATACAATACAATGTACTTTGCCAGGCTCCTTAAAGAGCATTCAATTCCTGCTATAAGTAATACGTTATGAAAATAAATTTAAACCATGTACAAGGTACATGGTTTAATATGGGATTTATTGAGGGAAGATATAAGGAAAACACTGTATAGGAGTGGATAATCAAATGATGAAAGAATATGATCTGGTAGTAATAGGAAGTGGTACAGCGGGGTCTATTGCAGCAGCAAAGTGCAAAAAATCCGGCTGGAGTGTAGCTATGATTGATGAGCGTCCATTTGGTGGAACCTGCGCCTTAAGAGGCTGTGATCCCAAAAAGATACTGGTGGGCATTACGGAATATATGGATGGTGTTGAACGATTGAAGGGATCGGGTATTAACGGAGATATTTACATCAATTGGAATGATCTGATGAATTATAAAAAAACATTTACAGATGATTTTCCAGAAATGAAAGAAAAAGGGCTGAAGAAACAAGGCATTGACACGTATCATGGTCACGCTGCGTTTATAGATGAAAGCACAATAAAAGTAAACGAGGAAACGCTCCAAGGGGACTATTTTCTAATTGCGGCGGGAGCTTCTCCTGCTAAATTACCGATTGAAGGAAGTGAATACTTTACATTAAGCGATGAATTTTTAGAGCTTGAAGAACTGCCAAAGGATATCGTATTTGTAGGCGGTGGCTATATTTCATTTGAATTTGCACATATTGCGTCCAGAGCAGGCGCGAATGTTCACATTATACATCGGGGAGAACGGCCATTAGAAGGCTTTGATAAAGACCTGGTGGATCATTTAGTGAATTATTCTAGGGATATCGGGATTCAAATCCATCTTTCAACGGAAGTGAATAAGATTGAAAAAATGTCCGATCATTATAGCGTAACCGGAAAACAGGGCAGTGAAACAAAAGATTTCATGGCTGATCTTGTTGTACATGGAGCGGGAAGAACGCCTAATACAGATTCACTGAATTTAAAAAGCGCAAATGTGAATGAAAGTAAAAAGGGTATTGAAGTCAATGAATATTTACAAAGCACCAGTAATTCTCGTGTATATGCTGCCGGAGATGTTTCGGATTCACCGGGTACACCGCTAACGCCTGTAGCTGGTATGGAATCGCATTTAGTAGCTTCAAATATACTGAAAGGGAACCATCGTACTTATACCGAACAAGTAATGCCCAGCAGCGTATTTACGCTCCCTAAGCTGGCAACGGTGGGCATGTCAGAAGAAGATGCAGCGGAAAAGGGTCTTGATTTTAAAGTGAATGCCATTGACACAACCAAGTGGTTTACCTATAAGCGTACAAATCAAGCGGTTGCTTTTGCAAAAATAATCATAAATAAGGAGAACGATCAAGTTATCGGAGCGCATTTGCTTAGCCATGAGGCTGATGAACTAATTAATCTCTTTGCTACAGCTATTCAATTTGAATTGACAACAAAGAATCTTAAAAAGATGATATTTGCATACCCGACAGCAGCCTCAGACATTGGCTACATGCTATAATGATTCGTTAGGTGGTCTTATAAAAAAACAAGGTGAAGATGAAAAAGGGTCTTTATACTAAAAGAACGCTTTAATTCTAACTATAGCCTCATAAGCAAAATGGATACCAAATCCTAATAAAATTAGACTCGTTGTTAGGTTGATTAGTTTCATGATTTTGGGATTTAACAGTGTTTTGCTGAAGTGAATGGTTAGCGCCAAGTTCAAGTTCCACACCCCTATGCCGATAAAAATAGCGCTGTTCACGTAAAATGCTTTTATTATATTTTCATTATCAAATGAATCACTTAACACGGATCCATAAATCCCCAGCCAGAACAGGATATTTAAGGGATTGAAAGCCGCTATGGATAATCCTGTAAGATAACAGCTGATCAATCCGGTTCTCAAACGGCCGCTCCTGTTTTCAGAAGAATCCACCATTAGATCTATTTTATGAATGAGGCTCTGTACGCCAGTATAGGTTAAAATTAGTGCACCAACTATCAATAATATAAGTTGTACCCAGTTTAACGTCAGAAATCCTGATAGACCTTGATACATAAGGAACATTAAGAAGAGATCGGAAGTCATACCTCCGGCTCCGACAAGAAGTGAAGGCCACAATCCTTGATAGATGCCTCTTCTAATAATTTCTATGTTAATAGGTCCAATTGGTGCAGCGATAGATAAACCAAGTACGATTTGTCTAATCAAAAGTAAAAACATCCCTTACCCCCATTGTTTAAAGCTTGTCTTTAAATTAAATGCGTGTTTAATCGTAATTAGAAGTAAAAATGCGGTGTTTTCCAAGAAATTACTAGAGGGTTATGCAAGTTACATTAGCATAACACCGGGGAGGGAACTTGTTTTGACTAACGTTATTTTTTGACTTGGGATTTAAAGGTAGTATTATAAAAAAGCTGATTTTAAGAGTCGTTCCTCTCAAAATCAGCTTTTAATCATTACTTCCATTCTAATATGCCTGTTAAGGCTTGATAAACAATATTTGGTTCCAAATTCAATTCCTCAATGGGAAGGTTTTGTCGATTTATCCATGCGGTTTGGAATCCGTAGTTTTTTGCTCCTGATATATCCCAACCATTAGAAGACATGAATAATACTTCTTCGGGTTTTACTTTCAATACTTTTGCTGCATGATTATAGGAGGCAAAGGTCGGTTTAAATTGTCTTATTTCATCGATGCTAATTATTTCATCAAATAGATCGCAAATTTCCGATTGTCTGATTAAAGGATCAAGCATATCATGTGAACCATTAGAGAATACTGCTATTTTTTTGTCTTGTAATTGTGCCAAGACATCTTTCACTTCGGGATAAGTAGTGAGATGTAAATAGGCGGTTAGAAGCTCTTTTTCTGAAATTTTATCAAGTTGCTCATCGTGTTTTTTTACAGCATAACGTAAAGCGTCTCTTGTAACCGAGTGAAAGGTCTCGTAATTCCCCATTAATTGTCGCAAGTAACTGTATTCTAACTGTTTTCCCCTCCATGTTTTACTGATTTCGGTGCCTTTTCCACCAAAAAATTCATCACACTTTTCAATAACAGAATGAACGTCGAATAATGTACCATAAACATCAAAGACAAAGGCCTTGATAGAATTTCACTCCATCTATAACAACTCCTTTTAAATGTAACAAGAAGGTAGATTTGTTTTAGTAACTTCTCTACCTTCTTGTTATTGAGATTCACTTATTCTATGGAAATATTATGCCTTTGTCCAGTTTGGCACCATTTCAGTATTGGCAGCTTCTAACGTGGTGAATATTGGACATCTTGTATCGACAATTTCTTGTAACTCTTTAATGCGTTCTTCTGATTCACTCGTCTTTACCTGTGCATTTACAGTAATCGTTTGAAAATAAGGACGAACACCTTCTTTACCCATCATTCCTTCTGGGTCCAGCTCACCTTTCACATCAAACTCAATACCTTGGAGGTCAAAATCAATTTCTTTTGCTACCATATTTGCAATGACATTCTCACAACCTGCCAAAGAGATAAGAAGGGTACCTAATGGATTTGCTCCTCCATCCTGCCCCCCCATTTGTTGTGGTTCATCTATGATAACCTGATGATTTTTTGAAGTACCAACTGTTTGCATTCCTGTTGCTGCTGCAGAAATTTTTTCAATCATTTTTCCCATTATAAACACTCCTTATAAGAATTAGGTTCTCAGTTACATACCCTATGATAAGTCCTGCAAGGAAAAAAGTATGTAAGATAACTTACAATGAAAACATCTGATTATATAGTAGACTTAAAAGAAAAAGGAGAAACCTATGAAAAGAATGTTTATTTGGCTAATATCGTTTTTCCTCGCAATCGATTTAGGAACAAAAACTTGGGCTGAAATTGCGTTGGAAATCGGTGAAAAACAGGAAACGACATTCCCTTATATAACTTGGCAGCTTCTTTACAATGAAGGAATGAGTTTTAGCTTACTTGAAGATTATCCTAAGCTGGTTCTGATATTGAATTTTGTTTCAATTAGTGTTGTTGTTTTTGTTTTGATTAAATATATAGCTCACTCGTTCATGTGGTATATTACGAGTGCACTTATAATTGCTGGTGGATTTGGGAACTTTATCAATCGATTATTTTCAGGACATGTAGTCGATTTCATCTCCGTTCGGGGATACCCAGCTATCTTTAATGTTGCTAATATTGAAATTCGCCTTGGTATGGTGCTTTTGATAGCACTTATGTTAAAAGAGTATGTTGCAGAAAAGCGAAAACAAAAAGCAGAAGAGCTGTAACTTACAACTCTTCTGCTTTTTTAGACGTTACTCTTTTTCTAAATAATGAACACTAAACCATTTGTTCTTGTCTACAAATACTTCCACTGGATTATATCCACACTTCGTATAAAGCTTTTGAAAAGAATCAATGGAGTATTTATAGGAATTTTCCGTATGGATGTTTTCATTCTCTGCAAAGTCAATTTTTTGATCTTGTAGATGTACAGTTTGCTTCACATTGCTCACTAAATGCATTTCTATTCTGCTTTTTGCAATGTTATAAAAACAATGATGATAAAAGTTTTCCAACTGAAAGTTGGCGCGTAGTTCTCTATTCACCCGTGTTAATAAATTCTTGTTGAATGCTGCTGTAATTCCTTGTTTATCGTTATAAGCTTTTTCTATTATGTGCTTATCTTTTCTTAAGTCCACACCAATTAGTAACCCGTCTCCTTTATCCAGTGTATAGGATAGTTGCTTCAAGAACATATCTGCTTCAAACGGTTCAAAATTTCCAATTGTTGATCCCGGAAAAAAAACGACTTTTTTATTGCCCCCTAGTTCAGGTAAAGAAAAGGCTTGCGTGTAATCTGCAATAATGCCATGTATTTTTAGCGTAGGATAGTCTTTCTCTAACTGATCAACGGTATTTGTCAGCATTGTTGTAGAGATGTCGATAGGAATATAGCTGTTCAAGTTAGTTTCATCTAATAAAGCGTGTGTTTTCGTGCTGCTGCCACTTCCTAATTCAATTAAATCTACATCTTTTCCCATTAAATTAGTAATAGAAACGTGAGATTGATTAAGAATATCAATCTCTGTACGTGTTTGGTAATATTCGTCTAAGTCAGTAATTTTTTCGAATAGTTTTGAGCCTAACTCATCGTAAAGATATTTAGCAGCAATCGTTTTTGGATTTGACGTTAGGCCATTAATGACATTCGTAAACATATCATCTTGCTCAGGGGAAAGGTCAGTAATATTGCGAGAATCTTGATTTATAACACTCATTCGGCATCCTCCGCTAAACGTAATCCGCTAAATTGCCATCTCATTTGTGGATAGAAGAAATTGCGGTAAGTTAGACGTATATGGGACTCTGGTGTCACACAGGACCCGCCTTTTAATACCATCTGGTTTGCCATGAATTTGGCATTATATTCCCCTAATGCACCTTTTAGTGGTTTATTTCTTGGATAAGGGGAATAGGCGCTTTGTGTCCATTCCCAAACGTCACCAAATCCTTTTAAAAAGTCATGTTCTTCGTTATTTTCTGCCATTGGTTGAAAATAACCTTGTTCAGCAAAGTTCCCTTTGATAGGGGTGTGTTTTAATCCATGTTCCCACTCTTCTTCGGTTGGGAGACGTTTCCCAGCCCATCTGGCATAAGCGTCTGCTTCATAAAAACTAATATGGCTAACCGGTGTGTGCGCATTGACAGGTAACAAACCTGATAACGTATAAACAAACCACTTTCCATCATGCTTTTCCCAATACTGTGGAGCTTGCCAATTATAAGTTTTCACAGCATTCCATCCATCTGATAGCCAGTGTTCTGGTCGGGTATAGCCTCCATCCTCAATAAATTGAATATATTCTCCATTTGTAATAGGGCGATTTGCTAAGCGATAAGGATCTAACCATTTTTTATGTCTCGGCCCTTCATTATCAAAAGAAAAGCCTTCCCCATCGTTACCGATTTCCACTAATCCGCCTTCTATATTTACAAAAGATAAGTCTTGGGTAGAGGAGTCACCATACATGTCATCATTGGTAATGTATACAGGGTTAGTTGGATTGAAAGAAAAATTGTATTTTAAGTCGGTTAGCAGTAACTCCTGGTGTTGTTGTTCATGGTTCAAACCAATCTCGACTAGTTGTCTGATTTTTTCCACATCCACTTGGTTTTTATTTTCTATTAATGAAAGAATATGGTCATCTACATATTTCCGGTAAGAAAAAGTTTCTGAAACAGTCGGTCGAGTGATTAGGCCTCTGGCTTTTTGTGGATGAAATTTTCCAACGGTCTCATAATAAGAGTTGAATAAATAATTAAAATCCTTATGGAAAACAGTGTAACTTGACATGTAGTTCTTTAAAATAAATGTTTCAAAAAACCAAGTGGTATGTGCTAAATGCCATTTTGCTGGACTAACATGCGTATCAGCTTGAACAATAAGGTCTTCAATCTCTAGTGGTTCAACTAATTGTTCGGAGTACGTACGAATTCGTACGTATTCATCTTTTAATGTATCAGTTGTTATAGTCGTCATCATAAAATCCTCCTCTTTAATCTTTAACAATGTATTACCCTATAAAATTATTTATGAATCGTATAAAATTAAGCTTATAAATTTCAGTAAGCTATCTTACATTTTTTAGTCATTATCAAATCAAATAAATTTTCTCTTGACTCTGTACCACGCTACATGGTTTATACTTTTACTCGAGGTGATTAAAATGCCGTATCGTATTGGTGAACTGGCAGAAAAGTGTGAAGTAAATAAGGAAACAATTCGGTATTATGAGCGTAAACAATTAATCCATGAGCCACCCCGCACGAATTCAGGATACCGTATCTATGAAGAAGATACAGTGAAACGTATTCATTTTATTAAAAGGATGCAGACATTTGATTTTTCTTTACTAGAAATTGACAAGTTGCTCGGGGTCGTGGATAAAGACGATGCTCGGTGTGCAGATATGTACGAGTTTGTATCTGGGAAATTAATAGAAGTGGAACAACAAATGAATGATTTGAAACGCATTTCATTCATGTTAAAAGATTTAAAAGAGCGATGTCCAAACGAAAAGGAATTACATGCATGTCCTATTATCGAAACGATTATTAATGAGTAAAAGAAGGTGTCTTTTTGAATAATAAAAACGGCCGGATAGGTTTAGTGGTCGGTATAATTGGAACATTTATCACCATGCTATGCTGTGCGACACCAGTTTTAATTGTTTTGTTGAGTTCAATTGGGATAGGAGCAGCTTTAACGGGGTATTTGGATTATGTACTCGTAACAATGATAATCTTCTTTCTTGGATTAACGTATTTCTCTTATCAAAAATTAAGTAAGAAATCAGGAGGTTTCAGTGATGAGTGATCAACAAATACGATTAGATATTAACGGAATGACTTGTACAGGGTGTGAAAATAGTGTGGAATCAGCCATTCAACAGACAGGAGCGAAACAGGTGAAAGCTGACTTTCAACAAAATGAAGTGCGATTTGATTTACCCGAACATGTCGATATCTATAGCGTGAAAAAAGCTGTTAACGAAACCCATTACCGAGCAGGGGACTATGAAACAGTAGAGAGTACTAAACCAACTCCTGTAAAAGAAAATCACGGAGATTATGACCTTATCATTATCGGATCTGGTGGTGCTGCTTTTTCAGCGGCGATTAAAGCGACAGAACAAGGTGGAAAAGTAGCAATGATAGAACGGGAAACGGTTGGTGGAACATGTGTCAATATTGGATGTGTCCCATCTAAAACGATGTTACGTGCTGGCGAGATTAATCAATTAGCAAAAAAGAATCCTTTTGTTGGATTGAGCGCAACAGTTAATGAGGTCAATTTAAGCAAGTTAGTTGAACAAAAAGACGAGCTTGTAGGTGAACTCCGAAAGCAGAAATACGAAGATTTAATTGAAGAATATGGATTTGACCTTATCCGGGGAGAAGCAAAATTTACTGATGAAAAAACGGTTGAAGTGAATGGAAGGAAACTCACAGGTAAAAGCTTTTTAATTGCAACAGGTGCATCACCTTCCGTACCCAATATCCCAGGTCTAAAAGATGTACAGTATTTAACAAGCACAACTTTATTAGAATTAAAACAATTACCAAAAAGTTTAGCTGTTATTGGTGCTGGTTATATCGGTCTAGAGTTAGGACAGTTATTTCATAACCTAGGGGTAGAAGTTACCCTCATGCAACGTGGGGAACGCTTGCTAAAAGAGTATGATCCGGAAATATCAGACGCCGTTACCAAAATGCTAACTGAGCAAGGGATCAAACTCATTACAGGTGCAACTTTTGAGCAAGTGGAAGAGAACGATGAGCGTAAAGTAATTACGGTTACAATCGAAGGAGAAAAGAAAGTAGTAGAGGCGGAGCAATTACTTGTTGCTACTGGCCGGAAACCAAATATCGATTCGCTAAATTTATCAGTAGCCAATGTTGACGTTGGTCCTCGAGGGGATATACTAATAGATGATTACTTGCAAACATCCAATAAACGAATTTACGCTGCTGGTGATGTGACTTTAAGTCCGCAATATGTTTATGTAGCAGCTTATCAAGGCGGTATTGTAGCAGATAACACCGTCGGAGGGTTAGAACGGAAAAGTAATCTAAGCGGTGTTCCTGGCGTGACATTTACCAACCCAGCAATTGCTACCGTTGGCTTAACGGAAGAACAAGCAAAGGAAAAAGGCTATGAAGTAAAGACGTCTGTCTTACCACTGGATGCTGTACCAAGAGCGCTAGTTAATCATGAAACGACTGGAGTATTTAAAATTGTAGCAGAGGCTGATACATTAAAAGTTCTTGGGGTACATGTAGTTGCAGAAAATGCAGGTGATGTCATTTATGCTGCGACATTAGTCGTAAAGCATGGATTGACAATAGAAGATTTACAGGAAAGTTTTGCACCTTATTTAACAATTGCTGAAGGACTAAAATTAACTGCATTGACCTTTGATAAGGATGTATCAAAGCTGTCTTGCTGCGCTGGGTAATCATCCAATATGTAAGTTAGCTTACGGAATATATACGGAAAATGCTTTATCCTTTTATCCAAGGAGTTGATAAAAAAATGGCTGAAGAAATTGTGAACAAACAACAATTTGAAAAACATATTGCTGGTGAAAAACGAGTTGTGATTAAATTCTTTGCCGATTGGTGCCCAGATTGTAAACGAATGGACTTCTTTATTAAAGAGGTGTTAGAACAATACCCATCTTTTCCATTTTATCAAATAGATCGAGACAAATTTCCAGAGTTAGCAGAAAAATATGAAGTTATGGGGATTCCTAGCATATTAGTATTTGAAAATGGCATAAAGATTGGTCACTTGCATAGTGCTAATGCAAAAACACCAGAGGACATTACTAATTTTTTAGCTGATTACTTTACGAATAACACCCTAGAAACGTAAGGGTTAAGTAATGAATAGAACATTGATTCTAGTAGGAGGAGGTCATGCACACTTATTTGCTGTGCATGCCCTTTTACAAGAAAAAACGGATTTTCATATAATTCTTATTTCACCATCACGCTATCAATATTATTCAGGCATGTTTTCTGGATTTGCAGAAGGACTTTATGGTGAGAAGGACATTCGTATTGATTTGAAAGACCTTTGTGAGCGAGCTAATATTACTTTTATGCAGGACCAGGTAGTTAGATTCGATCCAAGCGTAAAAAAAGCACATTGTGGCAGGGGCCAATCCGTTTCATTTGACGCGATCTCTTTTGATATTGGATCCGAGTCAGAGATTAGCTCGTCTTTTCAATATTATGTCATACCTATCAGGCCAAACTATCTATTTACAGAGCATATAGAAAACATTAAAAGATCGCCTAAGCCGGTTGTCGTTGGTGGTGGAGCTGCGGGTGTAGAACTTGCCTTGTCTATGCTTGCATGGAGAAAAAAATATTCCGAACAAAAAAAAGTGACCTTAATTACATCTTCAGAACTATTACGTTCCTTTGGCTTGCTCACTTCTAAAAAAATACAGAGAATAGCATCTTTGAAGAGTCTATATGTAATAGAAGGGGAAAAAATAACGGACATAAACGCTACCCATGTATACACAGACATGCAAAACAGTCTGGAACATACAGGTGTTCTTTGGCTGACAGGTGCTAAGTCTTTCGATTTATTTGAAGAAGCAGATATGACAACGGATGATTCAGGATTTCTGCTTGTCAATGATTATTTGCAAAGTGAAAATTACCCGTTTGTATTTGGTGCAGGGGACTGTGTGTCCATTAATAAAAATAGAAGCTTGCCTAAAAACGGGGTTTACGCTGTACGACAAGCACCAGTGCTATGGGGAAATATAAAAAACTATTTGAATGGGAAGGGACTAGAGGTATTTAAACCACAAAGAAAATATGTTGCTATTTTATCAACTGGAAATAATGAAGCACTATTTACTTATGGTAAATTTACAGTCCATAGTAGACTAGCTTGGAAGTTGAAGGACTTAATTGATCGGAAATTCATAAGAAAGTTTAAATGAGATCAGAAACCAAACATAAGCGTTTACAGATATGTACATGGGTAAATTAATGGCATCCATAAAAGGGTTGGTCCAAACACAATTCGGTGATTAAAAAGAAAGCTAGAAATCCGGGAACAAACCGATGGATGATTACCATTATCACAACTAGGTATTATATGGTGTGGTCAAAGCAATTCTTAGACTTTAGAAATTTCATTTTATTGACACCAAATCGTGGTAGCCGTTATTATAATGAAAGTAATTCATACTAATTTTATCAGAAAAGGGTGTTTTGAATGGCGACTACGGTTCAACCTATAGATGAAGTAAAAAATCCAGTACAACAAAAGAATGCTGATTTAAATAAACCCCAAAAGCCACTAATAGTGGGTGGGCTGGTTGTTGGGGCAATTTTACTAATCTATCTACTAGTCACACAAACTATTGCTCAGCCGTTACTACTCGTTATAGGTCTGTTGCTTGGCTACACATTGTTCCATGCTCGTTTTGGCTTTACTTCGGCATTTCGTAGGCTTATGTCTGTCGGAAATGGGCAGGCGTTACGTTCGCACATGTTAATGTTAGCAGTTGCAGTAACATTGTTTGCTCCAATTTTGGCATTCGGTTATTCGTTCTTTGGCGGAGGCGTCTCCGGTTATGTAGCACCAGTTGGTGTTAGTCTCCTGGTTGGTGCTTTCATGTTTGGGATAGGAATGCAGCTTGGAGGAGGCTGTGCATCTGGTACACTTTATGCAGTTGGTGGCGGACGCACTGTTATGTTTATAACGCTATTATTCTTTATTGTTGGATCAACGATAGGAGCTTACCATCTTCCATTTTGGACTGAAGATTTACCAGCCTTTCAACCTATTTCACTAGCAACATCTACTGGATTAGGCTATGGAGGTGCATGGGCGGTATCGATTGCATTGTTTGCTTTAATCACTTGGATTACGATCTTTATAGAAAAAAAGAGAAAACCACCAAAAATGGCACCTGTGCCGTCAACTAAAGGGTGGAAAAGAATTTTACGTGGTTCGTGGCCATTGTTCGCAGCCGCAATTGCCTTAGCTGTTCTTAATGCGTTAACATTAATGACTCGAGGTGCACCTTGGGGTGTTACTTCAGCCTTCGCGTTATGGGGATCTAAGATAGCAATGTTTTTTGGAGTTGATGTGGCAAGTTGGGGATATTGGCAAGGAGCAAACGCAGCAGTACTGCAGTCGTCGATTTTTGCTGACTCAACAACAGTGTTAAATTTAGGTGTTATTCTAGGTGCATTTCTTGCTTCAGCAGCAGGAGGACTTTTCAAATTCACTAGAATTAATTTTAAAAATGTAGCGGCAGCAATTATTGGAGGATTATTATTGGGCTATGGTGCCCGCCTTGCTTTCGGTTGTAACATTGGAGCATACTTTGGCGGTATTGCATCATTTAGTCTGCATGGTTATATTTGGGGTATCCTAGCATTAGCAGGGACTTTTGTTGCGCTTTATCTCAGACCATTGTTTGGGTTATCCGTTCCTAAATCAAAAGATTCGTTTTGTTAAGGGATGAAGAAAATAATAATCACCATGTGAAACACTCGCATGGTGATTATATGTTTATGGAGAAAAATGTATCGTTACCTGTTTTCATTCATCTTTAGCACTTCTTTTGAACTTATTCAATGATAGGTGTTATAGGTGGATAAATCATTAATACTATAAGTGTTTTCATTAAGATTACTGTAGCTGTTGCTTCTATGATTTTAAATATTCTAGATTGGTGTCGGACAGTAACCAAACATAGGGTTCAATAGCAAGAATGGTTAGTATAAAGATAACAGTATTGGTTTTTTAATGTTAAATAGGTTCTTTTATAGGAAAATAAATAATTCGACTTTAATTGTCTGATACTAACAAGGAATAATCAATCAGCACTTTTGAAAGAAAGTTTTTCTATAATGATTAGTTACTGTTTCTACAAAATTGAGGAGGATTTTCATATGACATTTAACAAATATCAATCGCTTTTTCAAGATTTCACTTTAAACAGGTTAAAACTTAAAAATCGAGTCACCGTTTCACCGATGACACGGACAAGTGGAACGGAAGACGGTCATGTTACTAATCAGATGGTAAAATATTATGAAAGATATGCAAAAGGTGGATTTTCGCTTGTTTTTACGGAAGGGTTATACTTAGACGAGTCATACAGTCAGGGGTATAGCAACCAACCGGGAATTGCTAATGAGAATCACATTGATGGCTGGAAAAAGGTAACCGATACCGTTCATGAACACGGTGCCTACATGTTTGCTCAACTGATGCATGCCGGCGCATTGTCTCAAGGCAATCATTATACTGAGATGACAATTGCTCCTTCTGCCGTTCAACCGAAAGGTGAACAACTTGCGTTTTACGGAGGAAGCGGAAAATTTAAAATCCCTCAAGAAATGACTGTACAACAAATCAAAGGTGCCATCGGGGCTTTTGTGGATTCAGCAGTTCGTGCACAAAGAGCTGGCTTTGACGGAGTAGAAATCCATGGAGCGAATGGTTATGTGATAGATCAATTTTTGACCGATTACACGAATCAACGTACGGATGAATATGGTGGAACTCTGGAGAACCGCTTGCGCCTTGCAAGAGAAGTGATTGATGCGGTCCGTAAAGCTGTTGGCAAGGAATTTCCCGTAGGCATTCGCCTTTCACAAGGTAAAGTGAATGACTACACTCATAAGTGGGCAGGCGGTGAATCCGATGCAGCAGTGATATTTAAGACTATCGCGGAGGCGGGAGTCGATTTCATCCATGTGACAGATTATGACGCCGATGCACCAGCTTTTAATGAATCCCTTTCATTGGCAGCCTTGGCGAAAAAATACGGTCGTCTCCCTGTGATTGCCAACGGTAGTCTAGAAGAACCGAAAAAAGCCGACCAATTGGTAGCCTCCGGTGATGCGGATCTCATTACGCTTGGTAAGGGGGCACTAGCCAATCCCGATTGGCCGAACCGGGTAAAGGTAAATCTTGCCCTTAAGGAGTTCGATCCAAATATCCTCCAGCCCCTAGCTAATATTAAAGAACAAGAATTAAAGCATGAGGTTACGGTTTCGTAATAGGAACTTTACAGAGTGAAAAATATCGTCGCTCAGATTTAACAGAGAAGTATAGATTTTTCACGAAGGTTAGATCTGATAGTAGCACTTGCTCACCAAGAACTCTTTTATTCCAAATAAATCAACTGGGTTGAAGGGAAGATTATTTCCTCCAAAGAAAATGATTTCTCGATTATAAAAATCGTCTAATACACAGATATAATGCTAATTTGTTGGACATTTACATCCTGTTAAATTACTCACAAACATCTTGACTGCAAGGGAAAAGAAGACTTTTTAAAACATTTAGGCAGCTGCACACTTTTGTCAATTTGACCTTATCCTTTCTACCCAACTAAGTGTGACTTTCACAGTGCAATAAAAAGCACAAAGTTGAGTAGAAAGGATAAATATATTAACCTGAATAGGCCATAATAAAAAAAGTTTATTAACAAGGAGGATATAAATATGGCTAGAACTATTAGTTCAGAAGAGTATGCTAACCTTTTAAAGAATATGAACAAGCCGATTGTTCTTGAATTCGGGGCAGATTGGTGACCAGGCTGTCGTCAATTGAGGCCGGTGGTCTCAAACGTAGCAGAAAAGCTTAATTCAGTTGATTTTTACTATGTTGATGTGGATCAATCATCAGATTTGGCTGCTCAATTTGGGGTACAGAGTATTCCAACTTTAATTTTGATTAAAGAAAGAGAAGAAGCAAAACGATCAGTTGGGTTTATTCCAGAGGAGCAGGTTAAGGAATTTGCACAGTTCTAAATTGATAAAGTATCCCTAGGTAATCCGACAAAATTTTCGTCGGATTACCTAGGGACTTGTTCTCTATTCTGTTCGAAATCATTTAGAACTGCGATATTACTGCACCACAGAGAGTCAGTAGTTGTTAAATTTCTGTTTCTGCTGCACTTAATATTTTCTGAATGCCATTTATGGCCAATTAGCCCAAATCTCGTTCACGCATAAAAAGTTAAGCTACCCACGCCACGGAGCAAGAAATCCAAACGTGGCAATCGGGATACCAGCAGAGTTATAAGCCAGTGCCTAGAATAAATTTTGGCGAATGTTTTTCATTGTTATCCTGCTTAGATTAACAGCTTGCGGAAGGTGGTTTAAATCACCACCAACAAGCGTGATAGTCTGCTATTTCAACGGCTACATCGGTTGCGGTCCCAATCGCATTCCGATGCCCGCTAGTGCTAGAGCAGGCGCATTCTGATTGGTGCTAATAAAAAGGTTACATCCATAAATTAGGAAAACATGGGTGAATTGATAAACATCGTGGCAGTTAAACAAGCATATCTTAAAACGATGGATAGCTTCAAACTCGCTTCGATTAAAACGAGTCAAATTATAATTTTGAGTAAAGTAAAAGATGGATAAAGAATGGAATAATTAACTCTAAACGTAAAAGGAATGACATGTGACCATTGTCAGAGTACCGTCACAGGAGCATTAAAAGAATTAAATGGTGTAACTGACGTTGACGTTAAACTAGAAAAAGGAACTGCTGATTTCGCATATTATGAATCACAAATTAGCGTGAATAAAATAAAAGAAGCTGTAGAAGATCAAGGGTATGATATTAAATAATCTTTTAATTTTTATAGCATAAGTTAGGAGGAACGAAAATGTTATTAGAAAAAATACAAGATCTTCAGCTTGAAGACTTAAATGGAAAACAAGTTTCTATCAGTGATTTTCGCGGGAAAAATACGTTGATTTTTATGTGGGCTTCTTGGTGACAATGCAGAGAACAACTGCCAGGATGGCAGAAAGTTTACGAACAAAACAAGGATAATAACTTTGAAATTCTCTCGGTTGCTGTTGATGGTCAAGGATCGGAAGTAGTCAAACCTTATGTTAAAGGAACAACATTCACAACCGTTGTAGATGAAAATAATACGTTAGTAAATATGTTTCGATTTAAAGTTGTTCCAAACGGGATTTATATTGATGAAGAAGGAACAATCCGTTTGATTAAAGAAGGATTTAAGGTCGATGAACCTGATCATGTCAAAGCCGTTGAACAATTAATTAATCAAGAAGTGGAAAAGGTTGAATTTGATGATGGTAAAACAAGTAACGAACAATCAGATCTTCAGCTTCAATTAGCACAGACAAAATTTAAACTCGGCATGGAGTATGCAAAACAGAAGAGAAACGTCGATGCTTTAAGAGAATTGGATGACGCTATTTTGTTAGATCCCGATAACTTCACTATCCGCAAACAGCGATGGTACATTCGTTATCCGCAAAAATTCGGAACGGATATTGATTTCGGCTGGCAGAAAGAACAATTGAAAAAGGAAAAAGAGGAAGAAGAACAACGTCGAAATCAAGGGCTGGTTTGCGGTCCAGATGGTTGCTTTATTCCGAGTTAATAGTAAATAGATGAGAGTGTCCCAATAGCTTTGGGACACTTTTTTCACTTAAAATAGATAATACCGGGGTCCGCGGTATTGTATTGCTTTGGAAAGAGTAGTCCCTCTGTATAAGGAGAAGAAATGTTTTGTTTACTATACATATAGGCCGTTTGGGCATAGAATAATTTTGCTTCTTCAAAATACCGTTGACCGGTAACGATATCATTTAGCAAATTTAGAGATAAAAAGTTCATAGCCTCTTTGTGACACATTGCAGATGCCTCACCTTTAGTTCGGTCTAAATAAACACTTCCATCATAAGCAGCTACATCATCATATAAGTTTACAGGAACCCTATAATCAATTGTTTGTTCTAAAAAATCATGATGTGGTGTCGGAAAGTTATGTGGTACTGTATCACGATAGACAACTGTATGTTTCCAGGGTCCATTGTTATACCATATTAACCTACTTATCGTTGCTTCTTGTGGATCCCCATACTTCTGTATGAGTGTTTTGGCACCCTCT
>JBDNGJ010000102.1:0-52603 GCA_041689365.1 Virgibacillus sp. | reverse complement strand
TTCTAATGTTACAGATTAGATATATGATGTGACACAGTATTAAATTAATTTATGTGCGATGACATCGCTCCGGAAATACACTACGCTTTCCGTGGGCGGCTGTTGAGCCCTCTTCGTGCTAACGCACTCAGTGGTCTCACCCTAGGCCTTTGCTCCCACAGGAGTCTCCGTATATTTCCTCCGCTGTGTTTTGCTCACTTATTCAAAAAAAATAAATGCAAGTTGTGATGATTATAAACAAGATATTAGACCACCTAAACCAGCAGATGGAATATGCGAGATTCCTGTGGGACAGCGATCTTAAGAGACCCCACATGGAGCGATACTCGCAATCGAGGCAGCTAAGTACGCCACGTCCTGTGGCAACGTCTGCACTAGCACGTCCTATGCGTCGGAGGCTCATGGTGAGCCCTTGGTGCGCGAGTATATTCCAACTGCGTCGTTAGGCATCCTCACTAAATGCTTCCAATAGGACTCCCATAGTTAGTTCTAGTTAGTTCGCATTTTATATCTTTAATGTCATAAACAAAAGACGTTTAGAAAACAGTCTATAAAAGAAGTTCAACAATAAATAAACGTTCTAATTTTTCTTATAAAAAAATGTATCTATTAATGACATATTATATTTATCAGGACTGAATATTTGCTCAGTACTGCCGACAAACAATACACCATCACGTTTTAATGAATCCGAAAAATTCTGATAAATTATGGTTTTCGCTTGGTCAGTAAAGTATATCAGCACATTTCGGCACACAATTAAATCCATGTTTCGAGGATATCCATCGGCTAATAAATCATGTTTTTTAAAACGTACATGCCGTTTCACTTCATTATCAATATGGTAAAGTCCAGATTTCTGTCTAAAGTATTTATGTTTTATGGAATCAGGTAACTCTTTAAGTGATTGATCAGTATAAGTTCCCTCTTTCGCTCTTGCCAGTACCATATTATCAATATCTGTAGCTAAAATCTGGAACGCTGTATTTGGAAAGTGCTCCTTCATCATCAATGCTATACTGTATGGCTCTTCTCCTGTAGAACAAGCTGCACTCCATATTGTTAACTTCTTGCTGTTATCCAATAAAGAAGGCAGAATAACAGATTGCATTACTTCCCATCTTTTGGGATTACGATAGAATTCAGAAACATTTATTGTAATACGATCAAGAAATTCATTTAAAAGTAATCGATCCTGGGATATCGCTTTAAAATAAGACTTAAAGTTTGGATATCCGCGTTTATCCCGCAACGAGGTAAGACGACGCTTCATTTGTGTTTCCTTATATAAGGTTAAATCAATTTCTAATTTGTGCTTAATATCAGAGACAAATTTTATGTAATCCTGTGACATCTAATGAACGCCTCTTTCATGTTAAAAACCTCCGTTAGAAAACGGAGGTTCGAATAATTAGTAAATCCATTCACTATCTTGTTTTGAATAAGACAACACATCATCTTTATTAAAAAATAAGTTAATCTCTCTCTCAGCACTTTCTGGTGAATCTGAACCATGGATAATGTTTTTCCCAACAGTCATGCCAAAGTCTCCACGGATTGTTCCAGATGCAGCTTCAAGTGGATTAGTTTTCCCCATCATATCGCGGGCAATTGGGATAACATTTTCGCCTTCCCACACCATTGCAAATACTGGTCCGGAAGTAATAAATTGAACTAATTCTCCAAAGAAAGGTCTTTCTTTATGTTCACCATAGTGTGTCTCAGCTAAGTCATTGGAAATATTCATTAGCTTTGCACCAACTAATTTAAAACCTTTGCTTTCAAAACGGTTGATAATTTCACCAACTAAATTGCGTTGAACACCGTCTGGTTTTACCATTAAAAATGTTTTTTCCATGTTTGCACCTCATTTAGTATGTATTTTATCTTATATAAGCAACCTTTAAAATTTTAACAAACTTTTGTTAAAATAACAATTATATACGCTATTTTTTAAAAGACTAATCTAACAATAACAGTTGATAATTACTGCAAAGTTATGAGTGAGAATAATTTAAGTGTTATGTACCATTCCGGAAATACTTACATTTTCGGCGGATGGCTGGCAGTCGACGCGGATCCTCGTTCCGCTAAAAGCCGAAAATTAGCCAAATTCGAGGTAGAAATGACAAATAGCGGATCGAGGATTCGAACCCAGGCTTAAAACGAGGGTTTGCAAGCAAATAACAGAGCATCCGCCAAATTAGTAATCTGGATTCTCATACTATTAAAAATGGGTTCTTCAACGATTTGGCGAAATGAATGCTGATTATTATGTAATTTCTAATGTTATTAGCATTTTCATTTCCCAAAACTGAACCCGTTACAAAGAAAAGAGCAATAGAAAGCAGCCATTATCTATGAACGTCTCTTGCCAATATACTTTGCAATACTCTGCAAAGTTTGTTTAGCTTTGTGGTTTGGGATTGTTTCTAATTCATTTAATGCCTTTTTTAAATAATGGTCACTTATCTTATAAGATTCTGTTATAGCATTTGTTTTCTTTAACTCAGTCAATAAATTAGTCATTTGTCTTTCAGAAACCTGCTCAGGGTCAACAAATGTATCTCGTACTAAACCATTAAAATCTGCATCCTTCATGGCAATTAGGACAGGTAATGTGATATTTCCTTGCAATAGATCATTTCCAGCAGGTTTGCCAAGTTCATTTTCAGAAGCAGTGAAATCAAGAATATCATCAATAATCTGGTAAGACATCCCTATGTAGTATCCATACCGGTATAGTTTCTCTGCGTCCTCTTCAGGTACATCACTAGCGATTGCACCCAATTTACAACTTGTGGCAATTAATAAAGCTGTCTTACGTTTAATCCTGCGCAAATAACTCCGTAAGTTCTGATCCCAATTATATTTGTCCTTAATTTGTTCTATTTCACCAGTAGCCACTTGCACCATTGTTTTAGAAAGAACACGATGTGCCATGGGCTTTGATAGTGCTGTTATGTTTTCCAATGCTCGTGCAAGTATGTAATCACCCGTATACATTGCGACACGATTTCCATAGAGTTGTTTAATTGTAGGTTTACCTCTTCGTAATTCCGCATCGTCTATTACATCATCATGTACCAATGATGCCATATGTATTAATTCTAGCGATACCGCAACCGTTTTGATGCGATCAATATTATAGTTTCCAAGCTGTCCGCATAACAACACAAAAACAGGGCGAATTCGTTTCCCCCCTGCCTGCAGTAACTGTGTAGAAGCCTCACGTAATACATCGTGGTCTGCTTGAATAGCGTTACTTAAAGCATACTCTATAATATCCAGTTCTTTGTTTAAATACCCGTAAGTTTTAGATAGTTTCATGCATGTCACCTTTTACTTTAAATTCCGAACTAAAGTCGATTTTACTGTTCTTTTGTTGCCATATGCATTGCAGCTACGCCACCTGTAAAGCTTTTCACTTGTACACGACTAAATCCTGCTGATTGAAACATCTGTTTCAGCTCTCTCTTATCAGGAAAATCCTTAGCTGATTCATGTAACCATGCATATTCTTTATAACTTTTAGCAAACATTCTACCTAATAGCGGCATTATAAAGCGAAAATAAAAATAGTAACCTTGACGAAATCCAACCATTGTTGGCTGTGAAGTCTCGAGGCAAACTACTTTTCCATTTGGCTTAACAACGCGATACATTTCTTTTAATACAGTCATATAATCTGGAACATTCCGCAACCCAAAACCAATTGTGACATAGTCAAACAAATTATCTCCGTATGGAAGTTCCATTGCATTCCCTTGTACAAAAGAAAGCTGGCTATAGTCTAAGGCTCCGTTCTTTTCTTCTGCGACAGATAACATATTATGACTGAAATCCAGCCCGATCACTTCACCTGTACTGCCACATGCTTCAGCTAGAGCAATAGACCAGTCTCCAGTACCACAACATACATCAAGCGCAACTGAACCTTTCTCTACATTCATCCGCTGCATAACACTCTTTCTCCAAGCCTTGTGACGCTGAAAAGAAATTATAGAGTTCATGGAGTCATAATTATCATAGATTTTTTCAAATACGTGGTGAACACGTTCTTCTTTTGATTGCCGATACATTTTCTACCCTTCTTCCACAATTGTTCTGTTTACAAATGGAAATTCATTCATAGTCTCATTTAAAGTCTCTTGAATATATGATTTTACTGCTGTAAGATGCTTCGGAAAATGATTTAGCTGGTTACTAACCAATCCTATTTCCTTGCGAATATGTGTCTCTACAGCATGTATAGTAATTGTATTAGTTGAAGAAGTTTGGTTATACCAATTAGAAAACGACGTGGAAGTACTTGTATGCAGCATAATTTTTCTTTCTTCATCAAGCTTTCTTGCCAATAGCCACCTAGCGGTAATCCCGCTAACAATTGTCTCACCCACAAATTTAGCCACATGAGTATACAGTAGTGTTTCAATTTTTTTTACGATCGTTATAAATGTCTCGAAGGATTCTATATGTCTATAATATAATTGCATTTTACACTCGTTAATTTCTTTTATTGCATTTGCTAGTATACGAACCATTTCTACATCTTCTATTTCCGCCAGAAGTAAGTAGTATAATCCACTATAGTAATCCCCAGCCAATACTGATAGTTGCTTTGTAACCTTATCTGTATTGGATTGCTCTGAAACGTTTGTTTTGGGAACTAAATCATGTGTATCCAACGCCATTTGTACTAGCATTGTAGATACGATATAATTCTTTTTTTTATCATTTGGTAAATCAGTATTACCTAAAATTGAAGTTAAAATAAATAACTTATCTTCATTCAAAACCGGGGGCTTTACGAATTTTTCTAAATATGAATTATGCATTTTTTCTTTTATTAATGTTTTTAAACTTTCCATATCCATACTGGATGTCTGCAAAACAACCACCTGTTCCCTTTCAAGCATTCCTTATTGATATTGTCATTATAGCATAATTTAAACATGTTCCATAATCAAAAAAGTTAAGGGAACAACATAGGAGAAATTATCGTTTGTCACAATTAATCACTATTGTATATAAAAGCATGGCCAACGTTAGTTTCAGTTTTGAAAATTAGTTGAAATAATAAGCTAAAATATTAAAAATCTTGGCTTATTGCCAGGGTTTAATCCAGATAAACACTAGTTGCACTTTTACAGTATATTAATTCATTTACATAACAGATAGTGGTGAGCATTCGGCAGCCGTGTTGGTCTTAATAAACAAAGAAAAAAGGACACGTAGTTTACGTGCCCTTTTTCGCCCTATGTAAGATACTATTTAACGCTTTCCTTTAGGGCTTTTCCTGGTTTGAATGCAGGAACTTTACTTGCAGGAATTTTGATCTCTTCCCCAGTTTGCGGGTTACGACCTTTACGTGCTGAACGCTCACGTACTTCGAAATTCCCGAATCCAATCAATTGTACTTTTTCACCATCTTTAAGTGAATCCATGACAGATTCAAAAACTGCATCTACAGCTTTAGTAGCATCCTTTTTTGAAAGCTCACTTTTTTCTGAAACTGCATTTACTAGGTCTGTTTTATTCATGACATTCACCTCCTCCCAAAATTCATTCGACATTGGTACAAAATTATTCTAATTCCATTTGTTACCAAGTTGTCATTTTTTATACCTATTGCCACCTAATTCATTGATGACAAGGCTTATACTAACCGAGATTGAAATAAATTTCAACAATAATCGCCTATTTTCTCGGTTTTTATTTAATATTTAGCTATTTTTTCCCATTTTCACATCTAAAAATCGATATTATGGAAAAATAATCCATGGTTATATCCAATAGCGTGAAGACTAGTTATAATAGGCTCTTTTAGATATATACGACATAGATAGAGAAATTCCTGCAACTTTTAGAAAAGAAAAGTAAAAAAAATAGCAACTAATTAAAGCTGCTATAAGATAATTGCTATTAAGCCACCTGAACCTTCGTTAATTATACGTTCAAGTGTATCTTTTAATTTATACCTGGCGTTTTCTGGCATTAATGCTATTTTTGCCTGGATTCCTTCTCTAACAATCGAACTTAAAGATCTGCCAAAAATGTCAGATTCCCAGATGGATAAAGGGTCCTCCTCAAAATCTTGCATTAAATACCTTACTAGTTCTTCACTCTGTTTTTCAGTTCCAATAATTGGTGCAAATTCTGACTCCACTTCAACTTTAATCATGTGTATGGAAGGAGCAACCGCTTTTAACCTGACTCCGAATCTTGATCCTTGGCGAATAATTTCTGGTTCTTCTAATTCCATATCTTCCAAGGTTGGAGCTGCTATCCCATAACCAGTTTGTTTTACCATTTGCAATGCGCCAGAGACATTATCATATTCACGTTTTGCATGAGCAAAATCTTGCATTAATTCAAGCAGATGATCTTTACCGCGAATTTCTTCTCCAACAATTTCTTTTAATACTTCATCATATAAGTAATCTGGTGCATGAAGATCAATTTCTGCAACTCCTTCTCCCATTTCCATACCAGCAAGGTTTGCCTTGTCAATATAATCGTAATCTGAGAAATCTCCAACTATATGATCCACATCTCTTAGTCTTCTTATATTTTTTACCGTTGCCTGAATTGCTTCCTGATAATTCTTTCTTAACCAATGATCCTCATTCAAGACCATAACCCAGCTAGGTAAATTCACATTAACCTCTAGTACCGGAAACTCATAAAGTGATTCTCTTAGTACATTATAAACATCATGTTCAGTCATTGATTCAATGCTCATAGCTAACACTGGGATATCGTACTTTTCTACTAGTTCCTGGCGAAGTAATTCTGTATCCTGACTTGTTGGTCTAACAGAGTTGACGACCATAATAAATGGCTTACCGACTTCTTTTAGTTCTTCAACAACTTTCGCTTCGGATTCCTGATAATCTGCTCTTTCAAGTTCCCCAATTGTTCCGTCTGTGGTTACTACGACACCTATTGTAGAATGCTCTTGAATTACCTTTCGCGTACCAATCTCAGCTGCATCATGGAATGGTATTGGATCTTCATACCATGGTGTATTTATCATTCTAGGGCCATTTTCATCTTCAAATCCCTTAGCACCATTAACAGCATACCCAACGCAATCCACTAACCTTACGTTTACATCAAGTCCCTCGTCCACATGTACCGATACTGCCTGGTTCGGAATGAATTTAGGTTCTGTTGTCATTATCGTTTTTCCTGCTGCACTCTGCGGTAACTCATCGTGTGCTCTTCCCCGTTCACTTTCATCTTCAATATTCGGTAAAACTACCAATTCCATAAAGCGCTTAATAAAGGTTGATTTCCCGGTCCGGACTGCACCTACAATTCCAAGATAAATATCTCCATTCGTCCGTTTCGAAATATCTTTAAAAATATCAACTCTCTCCAAACGATCCCCTCCCGATCTCCTGTTCCATTAATATTAAACAAACTAAGAATAATTGACATTACAATTCTATGATGTTGTCCTATCAAAATATGACTTAATTATGTTTAAAAGATAATTTTTGTTAAGTCATCAAAAGAGGTTTACAGATTAAACGTTAGAAAACTTGGCTTATCGCCAAGCTTTAATGGCGAAAGCCTTAGTTGCGCTTATGCAGTAAGAAAGTGTTTATACTTTCTTAACTGCCAAAAAACCCCTTGCAACACAATATATGTAACAAGGGATTTATTATGATAGTTTATTTTATTGTATTATTAAAAACAGGCTCACCTTCATGAATAGTATATGGTAAAGAGTAAGCGGGAACAAAGGGGCTATTATTAGCAAGTATATACCGGATATCTTCTCCAGATTTAAAATCGTGTTCATATTCCTTTAGTGCATTCATTAAATCAATACGGTAATCGACATAAAGTTTTCCTTTTGTATCCATTACTATAGGCAGATTATTTTTTGAGTATGGACTTGTAACATAAGGGTAATCATCTAAATTTAATTTTTTATAATCTATTTTGAAAACACCATCTGCAACCTCTTCCCCATAGGGAGGATAAATATGTTCACTTCGGTAAATTTCCAGCTTCACACTTACATCCCTAATCGCTTCGGTGATTCGTAGATCAATTAGCTTGACCCGTGGGTTCTCGTCAGGAGTCATTAACACATATTGATAAACACCTCCGTTTTCAAATGCGTTCCCAGGTATTTCTGCTATATTGTTTCGTTCTTTTAGCTTGCTAAAATCAACTAAATACTTTTGGAAGATTGGTGTATCGCTTGATTTGGTTTTTATCGGAACTAGTCCGTTAGTTTCTTTCTGATACGTATCGACTGCTGATTGTACTTTTTCTAGCTGGGCTTTATTTGGTACTTTATTTTTCGATAATTCACTATTTGGATAGAGACATCCAGTTAGAAAAATGATGATCAGAAATGCACCGAAAGCCCAAATATATGTAAGTTTCATGATAAGCCTCCTATCCTGTTGGACCACTAAAAACGATATATAAAATGATTATTCCGCCGAGTATCAAGGAAAGATACGCTAAAATAGAAACAATTCCCGCTATAAGTCCTTTTAATTTATATCTGCTAAGTATAATAAGTCCGATAGCTAAAAGTAATAGTGCCATGCCACCAAATGATATATACATTTTAAGCATCGATACTGACATTGCTTTCACTCCTATTTTTAATATGCACATCGTATTATAACATAAGGGTGTTTATATGAGCATTATGTACACATTAAAAAATCCGAGATGAAGGGGGCTATCTCCATCCCGGTTTGACTAAATAATACCCACAGCAACTCTATCCATGAATGCTTGTGCGATTCATTTTATGCGAGCATACGCACTAATGTATCCTCACTTGCCCAGATATGACTATTTTTTGAACATTTTATTTAAAGATTGCATATCCACTGGCATGTTACTACTGGTTATAGATTTAACAATCTGATCTTCCTTGGCTTTAGAAATTGGTTTATTGGCTACTCTGGACAATCGCCTTACTAGGTCTCTTACAGTTTTTTCATCAGAAAAATCTGCGTTCTTTACAGAGTTTGCGACTTTATAAATCTCATCAGGATTTACATCTGACTTTTGTTGTATTTTGTCAAAAAGATTGTCTTGAAAATCACTCACATGCTCGCCTCCTTGCATAGTTAATTCACCATATTGTATGCAAGGAGAATGATTACGTGTTATTTTGAATAGTTTGTACGGAGCAACGTTGCAAGGTCGTCCATTTCTTCTTTTTTGCTTCGATTCATTAGCTGCTCAACTACATCCCTAGGATTCATATCATCAAATAAAATTTGGTATATTCCGTTAGTAATCGGCATTTCGATTTGCTGTTTTTGAGCAAACTGATTAGCTGCCTTAGTAGTTCTTACACCTTCAACGACCATACCCATCTCATCTAACACTTCTTCCAGTTTCTGCCCTTTTCCTAACAGGTTTCCGGCACGCCAGTTTCTACTATGAACACTTGTACATGTAACGATAAGATCACCTACACCAGGTAGTCCGAGGAAAGTTAATGGATTAGCACCAAGCGTTGCACCTAACCGTGTTATTTCTGCTAGCCCTCTGGTAATTAGGGCTGCCTTTGCATTATCTCCATAACCCAATCCATCTGAAATCCCAGCTCCAAGCGCAATAATATTTTTTAAAGCACCGCCAAGTTCTATCCCTACTATATCAGGACTCGTATAAACACGGAATGATTCGTTAAAGAACAAATCCTGAGCTAATTCAGCATTTTGAACATTCATTGATGACACCGTGACAGTTGTCGGCTGTCTTTTCCCTACTTCTTCAGCATGGCTTGGTCCAGATAAAACAACAATATCTTCTTGAGTGTATTCACTCATTTCCTCGCCAATTAACTCAGATACCCGTTTTAACGATTCTGGCTCAATGCCTTTGGAGGCGTGAATTATAGTAACTTTGTGTTTTAATATTGTATCTAACTGTCTGCAAACATCTCGAATGGCTTTCGTAGGTACAACCAAAACAATAGCCGTGACATCATCAACTGCTTCTTCCAAATCATGAAAGGCTTTCAGTTGTTCAGGAATCGTTATATCTAAATAATTTTCATTTTTATGTGTCGTATTAATTATATCGGCTTGTTCTTTTCGATGTGTCCATAAACGAACATCATGTCCATTATCAGCTAATACAATCCCTAATGCTGTTCCCCAGCTGCCAGCGCCTAACACAGCTACTTTACTCAATTGCGATTCCTCCCTACTGACGACTTCGTGCGAATATTTTTATTGGAGTTCCAACAAAACCAAAGGCATCTCTAATTTTATTTTCCAAAAACCTTTCGTATGAAAAGTGCATTAATTCAGGATTATTAACAAAGACAACAAAGCTTGGTGGTTTAACAGCCACTTGCGTTGCGTATAATACTTTTAAGCGTTTACCCTTTACTGTCGGGGTTGGATTCATTGCTAGGGCATCCATAATTACATCGTTCAAAACATTGGTTTGGATTCGCTTCGCATGATTTTCACTGGCTACTTTTATTGCTGGAATTAACGTATGCAATCGTTTCTTTGTTGTAGCGGAAAGGAATACAATTGGAGCATAATCCAAGAATAGAAAATGCGAACGTACTTTGGTTTCAAACTCTTTCATCGTTTTTTCATTCGTTGTAACTGTATCCCACTTGTTTACAACAAGTATAACAGCTCTTCCAGCTTCATGTGCATAGCCAGCGATTTTCTTATCCTGTTCCCTTATTCCTGTTTCGGCATCAATTAAAACCAGAACCACATCAGAACGCTCTATCGCTTTTAATGCTCGTAAAACACTATACTTCTCTGTAGTCTCATACACCTTTCCACGTTTACGCATTCCGGCGGTATCAATTATTACATAATCCTGATCATCTCGTTGCAGATGTGTGTCAGTAGCTTCCCTTGTAGTCCCTTCTATTTCACTTACAATGACTCTTTCTTCATTAAGCATAGAATTAACTAACGAGGACTTTCCAACATTTGGTCTTCCAATTAAACTAAAGTAGATTGTATCATCTTTTACATCTACATCACTTTTTTCTGGAAAATAACCTACAACTGCATCTAATAAATCCCCTAACCCAAGTCCATGGGATCCTGATATAGGATATGGCTCACCAAAACCTAAGGAATAATATTCGTATATTTCTTGACGCATTTCAGGATTATCCATTTTGTTAACAGCAACAACGACCGGTTTATTTGATTTGAATAGCATTTTAGCAACTTCGTCATCAGCACCTGTTATTCCCTCACGGCCATTTAGTAAAAATATTATTACATCAGCCTCGTCAATAGCGACTTCAGCTTGCTGGCGCATTTGAACAAGTAACGGCTCATCGCCAATCTCTATACCACCCGTATCAATCACATTAAATGTCGATGTTAACCATTCAGCCTGAGCGTATATACGGTCTCTGGTTACACCAGGTATATCCTCCACAATAGATATTCGTTCTCCTACAAGTCTATTGAAAATAGTCGATTTGCCTACATTCGGTCGACCTACAATTGCTACAACAGATTTCCTCATGAAAGGAACATCCTTTCTTTAAATATCTCTAAGTTTTTACATTAATTTATTTATTAACTTTCCTAATTCTAGCAAAAGAACGTTATATTCACAATCATTATTAAGCGCGTTGCTTTATTGAATGTTTATTTGTTGAAATGAATATATATATTTTACGGTTCAATGTTAAAAATATACTATTACATAGTAAAAGCATAGTAACGATCAGCACACAGTCAAAGAAAACCATATCCCCTACTGTCTTTTCAATTGAATAATTAGCCATAATCATACTATATACGATTTCACCACATGCAATACCAAATAAGCCTGCTCCAAGTCTATTTAAAAGACCGTTTGTTAATATCATAATTAAAATTAACAGGAGAAAGGAAACTGTTATTAGTTGAGGGATAAAAAGCCTTAAAGGGGTAATATTTACCCAAATTAGGATACCAACATACCCAATACTTACTATAAAGGAAATTATTGACTGATATATCAATCGTGGGAGTTTCACATGTAAAAAAAGTATTCCTCCAAGAAAAATAATAAAGCTGACAGAAATATTATGAAAGTTTATGGAAAGCTGCAAGTTGGAAAACAAGATTAACAAAAGAATCCAACATGCCAAAAACAACCTTTGTTTATCCTTTTTCATAAAAAACGTAACTACAATCCATATGAGCCAACAAAACCAGTAAAATATAAGTCCATTACCCATGAATAACCACCTACTATATTTAGTATTATGGCAATTATTTTTTATTTTTAAACAAAGCAGGATGTTATTAAATGAATAGTGTTTAGAAACAACAATCTTTGCTAAAGGCTGGTTTTTAAAAGATTGCTGCTTTTTACTAGCATGAATCTTAATAAGTAGTTGATATAAAATGCGAACTAGTAAAGATTTTCTTTTGTTCTAATGATGGCTGAGTGCTTACATTCGTTTCGGCAGAACCATGGGCACGACCTCAGCCTCCTTGCCCCGGCAAGGGGTATGCCGACGTTGTCCGCAAAGGACGGTTTTAGTCGGCCTTCGCTTAGTTGCTTCTTCCGGGGTCTTCGGAACGTGCTGTTCCCATAGGAGTCTACGTATTCTGCCACCACTGGAAGAGGTTTCTTGATTAGAAGTTGAAGTGTTCCCTATGGCTAAGAAAATCAAGGTAAACAGTCCAGCTTAGGAAATATACGTAGACTCCTGTGGGAGCTGCGACTACGCAGCGACGTAGGAGCAAGGAGGCTCATCAGCCGCCCACGGAAAGCAGAGTGTATTTCCAAAGCGGTGTCATAGCACTCAGCATGTTAGTTCGCATTTTATATTAACTACGGAGATTAAAAGCAACAATACTTACGAAAGGACTTTTCAAAAAAAAACAGCTCTTCCTGTTGTCGGAAGAGCTGATTAAAAATACTATTTATATTTATTTAATTTATCACCAATGAAATCTCCAAGCTGAAAGCCAGATTGATCTTCATCTTTTTCATATTGTTTAAATTCTGCTGCTTCCTGCTCCTGCTCAAGTTCCTTTATGCTAAGCGACATCCGTTCTTCTTGTTCACTTACATCAAGTACTTTGACTTGTACCTGTTGACCAACTTCAAGAACTTCTTGAGGTGTACCAATGTGCCGGTTAGCAATTTGGGAGATATGAACAAGTCCTTCAACGCCTGATAAAACCTCTACAAATGCACCAAAGTTCACAAGTCGTTTAACCGTACCTTCCAGAACATCACCCTTTGAAACACGTTCCTGAATATCTGCCCAAGGTCCTGGTAATACTTTCTTACGAGAGAGAGAAATACGCTCATTATCCTGATCAATAGATAAGATTTCAACTTTAATATTATCACCTTCAGCCACAACATCTGAAGCTTTTTCGACATGCTCATGGGCTAGCTGAGAAATATGAACTAGTCCATCAATGCCTCCTAGATCAACGAAAACACCAAAGCTTGTTAAACGTTGAACGACACCCTCTAAGACTTGACCTTTTTCCAGCGTTTGTAGTACTTGTTGCTTTTGTTGTTTAGATTCATCCTGTACAACATCTTTATGAGACAATATAACTCGATTTTGTTCTTTGTCCAAGTCGACAATCTTAACTGTTAATGTTGTGTCTTTATAATCTGCAAAATCTTCTACAAAGTATGTTTCTACTAAAGATGCGGGAATAAATCCGCGCAAACCAACGTCAACAACCAGACCCCCTTTTACTACTTCTTTAATTTCAGTTTCAAATACCTCATTATTTTGATAGCTTTCTTCTAACGCTTCCCATGCTTTTTCAGCATCTACTGCTTTTTTAGATAAAATGATTTCATCATCTTCCATTTTCTTCACTTGTAATGTGAGTGTATCGCCTTCTTTTAAGAGATCACTCGCCTGTTCGATGTGCAGATTTGATAATTCGCTGATTGGAACAATTCCCTCCGACTTATAACCAATATCTACAAGAACTTGTTTATCCTCAACTTTAACCACAGTTCCCGTTAGAATTTCTCCTATTTCAAACTGCGTCATTTCATTACTAGATTCATTCATACAATTAGCCCTCCTTAAAGTACAAAACAACAATACATTAAAACTCTCTTTTTTATAACTTCTAATATTTATAATTATTTGTCAAGTGATGCAGGCTGGGAATTATGCTTTTCGTTTAAATTTTTAATTTCAGACATAATTGCGTCAGCCGCTTCCTGTGCAGAAGACTTAGCTTCTCTATGGCCTTGCATGTCCATAGGCTTCCCATAGATAACAGTAAGTTTTTTTCCTGGCTTATACGGACCTATTATAGCACACGGGACAATTGTCGCATTAGATCTTAACGCGAAAAACCCTGCTCCTGCTAATGGTTTTCCAAGTTCGCCAGTCTTACTTCGTGTACCCTCAGGAAACAGGCCTAATGTCTCACCATGTTCCAAAATCTCCAATCCCTTACGTAAAGCATTCCGATCCTTCAATCCTCTCTTAACAGGAAATGCACGAATTCCTAATAATAGTTTCCCCAAAAATGGTTTTTCAAATAGTTCGCCTTTCGCCATAAAAAAAATATTACGGGGCGAAGTTATACCAACTACTGGTGGGTCAAGATTTGATATGTGATTCGAACATATAATAACCGGCCCTTCGCTTGGAACATTTTTCTTTCCGATTATTTTAATCCGAAACAATGGGAAAAATATTATTGCTACAACTGTTCTGGCAAATTTATAAAGACTCATATTTAGCCCCCTTTACTCAGCAATTACTTTAGCCGCCTCATATAGTATTGATTCAGCTACTTCATCAATTGTTAAGGCAGTTGTGTCAATCTCTATCGCATCATTTGCTTTTGTAAGTGGAGCTGCCTCCCGCTTAGAATCAATTAAATCTCTTTGCTGGATTTCTTGTTTTAATCTCTTTAGGTCGGCAGAAAATCCTTTTCGTATATTTTCTTCATACCTTCGTTTAGCACGTTCCTCCACAGTTGCAATCAGAAAAATCTTTACCTCTGCATTTGGTAATACATGTGTACCAATATCCCGCCCATCCATAACAACTCCTCGCTTTTCTGCAAGTATTTGTTGTCTTTTCACCATATCGTGTCGAATACTGGGATGTTTGGCTACATAGGATACGTTATTTGTAACTTCCTCGGTACGTATACTGCGTGTAACATCCTCATTATCAACCATAACACGCTGTCCATTTCCCTCTTGGTCCATGCCCAAATCAATCTCTGTATCTGCTAACAACGCAGCAAGCTGTTGTTCATCTTCCAGGGAAATTCGTTTATTAAGAGCTTTAAATGTTAATCCTCTATACATTGCGCCGGTATCGATATATACATATGTAAGTCTTTGTGCTACGATTTTAGCGACCGTACTTTTACCCGCCGCTGCTGGCCCGTCAATTGCGATTGCGATTTCTTTCATTGTCGTAATTCATTCCCCTCAATATCTCAAGTCATTTACTATGTCATTGCAGAAAAACTTGGCAGAGAGCCAAGTTTAAATAAAACCCCTATGTAAGATAATAACATAACTATAAAAACATGGTCTATTGGTTTTAATATAATACAATGTAATTAAACTTAAACAATGTAAAAATTGCCACACAAAAGTAAATCGGGCTGATCCAACTTTAAGCATCATATAAAATCAGTAAAATGTTCTAAAGTAATTCCTTTTTTCTGGCTTCCCGTTGTTTTTCAAAACAGTAACGAACAATGTTTTGTCGATCTGCTTTTGTTACTTGAATAATTTTCAGGGACGCTGTATTAGCTGCAGTTTCAGATTCTTTAATCCGAATAACCTCTACCAATGCTGTTACATATTTAAATTCACCTGAATGCATTTGAAGAACAATCCAGACGTTTGCCTCTTCTTTTTCCTTTATTTTATTACCATTTGGTACAATTATAGACATTCCTCCACCACTTATATCAGAGGTCACAGTAGTAAATGAGTCATTTGAACTATGGATTGCAATATCAGTAGCGGTCTCGATTCGTACATACTCTCTACGCTGAATCCTTTTAATGTTATCTTTATCAGGGAAATTTATTGCAAGTGCTGGTACATTCAATTTAACCTTGGCAACTATCTCTGTTTGGAACTTATATATGGATTGGTCTTTTCCCACGTATTCTGCTGAAAGGTGTGTACCCTTATGAAGAAAGGCTGTTTTATTCGTTTTTATATCAATTGGATAATCGATAAATAGATAATCTTCATTTTTTTCAACTATTTTGCAGCGATACTTTTCAACTTTATCCTTCTGGATCTGCTTCAACTCAAGATTAAGTAATGTCCCGATCTTCAAGTTCAACCCTCCCATTCAAACAATACTTTATGCCTATATTATTACAGAAAAATCAAAAAAGGGAAAGACCTAAGTCTATCCCTTTGTATTAATAAGAAATTAACTGACGGAATGCTCATAATAGAGCTTCTGACAAAAGTGTTGCACCCATTACACCGAGTTTCCAAAGCCAATTGCGTTCTAATTTCTTATATGTCGCAAATAGATACTTCTAAACAGATGCTTTTGCTTTTGGATTCATTGCAAAGTTAATTTCAGTTCCATCTAACTTTTCAACCTTTTCTTCTGTACCATCCATTGCATTAATAAATATTCTGTATGTCTCATTATCAAGAACACCTAGAAATTCATAAACTAATACTTCTTCACCAATATCATTGTCAATAACAGCCATATGTTCCTCATTTATTTTAACATCAGGATTGACTTTATTCTTTGCCTCTTTTACAGATAGCTTTGGCTCGGGTATATCTCTTTTCTTATGGTTCATAAAGTAATTCCTGGCAGTGAAACCAAGTAAGTCACCATTATCCAAAGCTACTTTTACCTCAATTGCATCCGAGAACACCCGAACGTCACCCTGCTTGTAGAGAAACGAGTATACCCCAACATTACTAAATTGATTACTTGAAAATATTGTCATATCTTTAAATCCATTTTCTTTTAAATAACCTTTTGCTTTCTCCAAACCCTTATTAAGACTAATCTTTTGTTCTTTGGTAGTTCTGTTTACTAACAGAGTAATTGGATGCCCCCCTTGTTGGGACATATCCATATAAGCATTCTTATTACCGTTTTTATAAGAAACGCTATAAGTTGGTATATCTGACCCTTTACCACTCTTTGTAACTGTAATGTTATTATCATTTTTAACATTGAACAATTTTTTACCTATCTTTAGTGCTTCATTTTTATCAATTTTATCTCCCTTCAAAAATTGATATTCATGTTCTTTAGAGGATGTCCCAGTGAGCGACGCATTTGTATTACTTTCTGTGTAACCCTCTACTTTCTTCTCAACAGTTTTGAACCCATCAACAATTGTATTATCTGATTGCTCATCTTGAGTTGCCAACGCCAGCTGAACATCCATCCAGCGCAAATTCTCCTCCAGAACAACATGCTGTACTTGTCTCAATTCATTTTTTAACTCACCTGACTGTTTATATAATTCTTCAAGTGTTGCTGTCTCCTTATCAGTTAATGGATCCTTCTTTAAATCTCTTACTGCGGTACGATAGGTAAAATCACCTATATTAGCAAGAAATTCTTCTGTCTTATTAAAAGGTAGCAATGTAAGTGGCAATTGCCCGACATCAGATATTGCTTCGGATGTTAATCGCCATATTTCAACCATTTGTGGTGATAAACGCTCTTTGGAGTTCATCGCTAAAGCTGTACCAATTTTATCATTTAACAAATCCATGTTATACGAAAGTTCATGAAAAGCTCGCTGATATGTGTTTTCCGCCTGTATCAGAATTGCGTTCTTATCCTGATGTTCCTGATAACCCCAAAACGCTGTACCAGCTATTCCAATAGTAAGCACACCAATTAAAATCCATCGTATCATACATATCACTCCTTGCTATTTAGCAAATATGTGTTTCCCTATTTTTTTGATTTGTGGTCTTGACCAAATCCAATCTGAAGTTGCAGTTACCGGGTTAAAATAATATAATGCGTTTCCTGAAGGATCCCACCCATTTACTGCATCCAGGACAGCCTCTTTCGCTTGCTCGTTTGGAGTTAGCCAAATTTGTCCATCAGCAACAGCAGTAAATGCCCTTGGTTCAAAAATAACACCAGAAACAGTATTCGGAAATGTGGAACTTTCAACCCGATTTAGAATTACAGCTGCAACAGCAACTTGTCCTACGTAAGATTCTCCACGAGATTCTCCATGAACTGCATTTGCCATTAATTGAATATCATTTTGGGAGTATCCTTGAGGTACATTTACAGCAGTAGGCTCAACTACCGGTTGTTGATTGTTACCTCCGCCTTGTTGATTGTTCTTCTTATCCTGCTGATTCTTCGCATTATCTTTCTGTTGATTATTATCTTTATCTGGAGTCGTCTGTTTAGAATTATCAACTCCGCCGTAGTGTGTAAAGTCTTTTCCCTTTCTAATTTGTTCTTTTACATAGCCCCTGTCATACTCACTGCCGTCTACTAACTTTTGTCTTGTGGTAAGTCCAGCTAAGCCATCGACTTTAAGACCAAATTCATATTGAAAATTACGTAATGCCCAATAAGTCCCCCATCCAAAAACACCATCAATATTCCCATTATAAAAACCAAGATATTGTAATCTTGCCTGTAATTCGATAACATCATCCCCGACAGCACCGTGTTGAACGACTTGCGAGGTAAATGCATTTACTGGTTTGGTGATATGTGATGTTTGAAGTCCTACCACTAAAAAACATATAATGATAATGAATAGGAACAGTTTTTTATAGGTCATTTAGTTTCCTCCTGCTAATGCATTGTCATGTGATACCTATTTTTTAACTAAACGCCCTTTTTATTCATTAAGATTTCTAACAATATAAAAATCCTCTGTATCTTTAGGATACAAAGGATTTCAGGCTTGTAATTTTTCCATAGTTGGCTGATTTGCAGTTTTAACTCGACGCAATCCGATTATCCAAAGTACAATCATAAATGGAATCAGTAGTGTCAGCCAATTACTCGTTATAGTTTTTAGTATATAGTTATAACTGCCATGTAGGATGAAGGGTATAATCAATGCTAATGCAATATTCCATTTCTTATAATTACTGTTAACTTTAGCTTTTCCAAAGTGATATCCCATTATCACACCGAACAAAGCATGTGATGACACCGGGAATAGGGCTCTTGTAAACGCATATTCGATTCCGTTCGTAAGCAAGTACAAGAAGTTTTCTACTGTTGCAAAGCCTAAACTTATTGAAACAGCATAGACAATTCCATCATAATGCGCATCGAATTCTGTATGATGATAAATTACATACATAAAAATAAACCATTTAAAAAATTCTTCAATAAAACCTACTTGCAGGAATGATTGAGTGAAATTATTTCCGCTGACATTTTCTATCGTGAGTGCATATTGGATAAACATTATTGGAAATACGAGCAATGCACCTAATATAAATGTCTTTAGAATTAGTGAAAATGGTTCTGTGAATTTGTCTTTTAAATAAATAAATGACATTAATGCGAGTGCAGGTGCTATTCCGGCGGATACAATAGCTAACATGGCGAAGACCTCTCTCCAATTATCTTGATATAATCGTATCATTATGTATCAGAAATTAAAATAGAATTTAGGCTGGTGATTTACATGAAAAATATTGTGATTATCCATACAGGTGGAACAATTTCAATGGTGGAAAACAAGAATACAGGTGAAGTCAATACAACCAGGCATCATCCATTAACAGATTTGTCCGGTTATTTTCAAAGGTATGCAAATATTGATGAAATTAACTTATTCTCTCTCCCTTCACCGCAAATGACTCCACAGCACATGCTGGAGCTAGCTCTTAAGATCGACCAATTAACATTTAACTATGATGGAGTTGTAATTACACATGGCACTGATACCTTAGAGGAAACAGCATATTTTCTGGATTTGGTTGTTAAAACACAGAAACCAGTCGTCATCACTGGAGCGATGCGATCAACTAATGAGATTGGCTCTGATGCCCTTTATAATTTAATAAGTTCACTGCGAGTAGCAACAGATCATGAAGCTGCAAACAAAGGTGTACTCGTTGTAATGAACGATGAGATACACACCGCAACAAATGTAACAAAGACATCAACAAGTAATGTAGCAACTTTCCAAAGCCCGCAGTATGGACCAATTGGAATCATAACAAAGGAATCTATAATTTTTCATCATACTATCTTGGCCAGGCATTCACATCCGGTCAGTCAAATTACTAAAAAAGTATTTTTACTAAAGGCATATGCTGGAATGGATGAACAGATTTTTAACGCGATTCTCCAGGCCAATCCGGATGGCCTTGTAGTAGAAGGTTTGGGACAAGGGAATTTGCCTAATGATACTGTTAAACCAATACAAGCGTTTATTAAAAAAGGAATTCCTGTAATATTGGTATCAAGATGTTTCCGAGGAATTGTACAGCCAACCTATGGGTATGATGGTGGCGGTAAACAACTTAAGGAAATTGGTGTAATCATGTCTAATGGGTTAACCGGACCGAAAGCAAGAATTAAGTTAATGATAGCATTAGAAAAAACAGAGGATGTAAATTTATTGACCGATATTTTTGAAAAAGAATTATAGTTAATACAAATAAATAGACCAGGACGAAAGTGTTTTAACAAAGTAAAATCCGAACTATGATTCAAAATTCTTGAAAAAGAATTCGAATTAATTCGGATTTATTTTTATTACTGATTAGATATATGATGCGACACAGTATGAAAAATAATTTATGTGCGATGACATCGCTCCGGAAATACACTACGCTTTCCGTGGGCGGCTGTTGAGCCCTCTTCGTGATAACGCAGTGGTCTCACCTAGGCCTTTGCTCCCACAGGAGTCTCCGTATATTTCCTCCGCTGGGTTTTGCTCACTTATTCAAAAAAATAAATGCATGTTGTGATGATATAAACAAGATTTTAGACCATCTAAACCAGCAGATGGAATATGCGAGACTTCTGTGAGCCAACGGAAAGTGAGTATATTCCAACTGCGTGGTTAGAGAGTCACACTAAATACTACGAATCGATTATACTCAGTTTATAACAACTACGTATTAAATCCAACTATTGAAGATGAACGTTTTAAACATCCTAATCCTGTTATTATTCATCTTATAGTAAATAATTTTTTTATTTCCCTGTCTTTTTGCTTTTCTATTCTTTCGTAATAGATTCCGCGATAAGTCCGCCATGGTGTCTGCCGTTTTCAATAAAGATCTTATTATTGTTGTAACCTGCTGCAACTACTCCAGCTACATAAATTCCATCCACGTTCGTTTTCATCGTACTTTCATTAAAGATGGGACAGCCATTCTCTTCATCAATTGCAATGCCTGCCTCCTTTAGAAACTGAAGGTCAGGCTTGTACCCCGTCATAGCAAAGACAAAATCATTATCAATCGTTTTCGTTTCACCATTTGCACTGTACTCTATTTTATCATTTGTTATTTTGGATATATTAGCGTTAAATTCCATCGTAACAATTTCTTTTCTGACTAGAGCATCGAATTCAGGTAAGATCCAGGGTTTTATACTTTTAGAATACATATCACCTCGGTATAGCACTGTAACCTTTGCACCAGCTTTATGCAGTTCCAGGGTAGCATCAACTGCTGAATTTTTACCTCCTATTACAACTATATCCTTATTGAAATAAGGATGTGATTCTTTGAAGTAATGCATTACTTTTGGTAATTCTTCACCTGGAATTCCCATTTTGTTTGGCTGATCATAATAGCCAGTAGCAATTATTATATTCTCCGCCTGATATTCCAATTTTTCACCTGAGTTCTTTTCAGTTTGCAACAAGATTCTATCTTTACCTGGACTAATTGCTACAACTTTTTCAAATGTGTTTATTCTTAACTGTGTACGTTCAGCTACTGCTCGATAGTATGCTAAAGCCTGATTACGCACTGGTTTTTGTTTTTCAGTAATAAATGGAATATTTCCTATTTCAAGTTTCTCACTTGAACTAAAGAACGTTTGGTGGGTCGGGAAATTATAAATGGTGTTTACCACATTTTCCTTTTCTATGATTAAAGGTTTTATGCCATGATTCTGAAGCTCAATGGCACAAGACATTCCACAAGGCCCTCCCCCAATAATTATAGCTTTTTCTTTTTGCATGCAAAGCACTTCCTTTTCTTACATGTAGCATTTAAAAACTTGGAATTCGTTAATGGGATACATATGAAAGCATATGTTTTTTTCTTAAAACCCCTATTACTCTGGAGTCCAATCAATGGCGAGCCTCATTGTTGCACTTGTACAGTAAGAAAGGTTTCATATTTTTCATAACTCAAAAAAAACTCCTACCTAACTATACATGATAAGAGTTTTTTCGTCATTTTTTTCGTTTTAACAAGTAAAATACTAAATCATTATACCCATCCTCGGAACCTTGCTGCTTCAGCCATTTTTCGAACGCCGACCATATATGCTGCAAGACGCATATCCACACGTCTGGTTTCCGCAGTATTGTAAATATTGTTAAATGCTTTAACCATAATTTTTTTAAGCTTTTCTTGAATTTCTTCTTCTTCCCAATAGTAACCTTGATTATTTTGTACCCATTCAAAATAGGATACGGTTACACCGCCTGCTGATGCCAGGACATCTGGAACAAGCAATATTCCACGTTCGGACAAAATTCTTGTAGCATCTAGCGTTGTTGGACCATTAGCTGCTTCCACTACAATACTTGCTTTAATCTTATGTGCATTTTCTTCCCTTATTTGATTTTCTACCGCAGCAGGCACCAAAATATCACAATCCAATTCTAGCAGATCCTGGTTTGAAATTGTGTTGTTAAACAATTTAGTAACCGTACCAAAACTATCTCTGCGATCAAGTAAATAGTCAATGTCCAGACCATCAGGATCGTGTAATCCGCCATATGCATCAGAGATTCCTACTATTTTTGCTCCAGCATCATGTAAGAACTTCGCCAAAAAGCTTCCAGCATTACCGAATCCTTGGACAACTACCCTGGCGCCTTTTACGTCTATCCCTTTCTTTCTAGCCGCTTCATCAATACAAATTGTTACACCTTTGGCTGTAGCAGTTTCTCTACCATGTGAACCACCAAGAACAATAGGTTTGCCTGTGATAAACCCTGGATTGTTGAATTCATCAATTCTGCTATATTCATCCATCATCCATGCCATGATTTGAGAGTTAGTGAATACATCAGGAGCGGGAATGTCTTTATTCGGGCCAACAATCTGACTCATTGCACGTACATATCCACGACTGATTCCTTCTAGTTCCCTAAATGACATCTCACGTGGATCACAAATAATACCGCCCTTACCTCCGCCATATGGCAAATCCATAATTCCTGCTTTTAAACTCATCCAAATTGACAAGGCCTTTACTTCTTTCTCTGTAACATCAGGATGAAATCTAACCCCGCCTTTTGTTGGACCAACTGCATCATTATGCTGAGCACGGTACCCAGTGAAGACTTTAATTGAACCATCATCCATCCGGACAGGCATTCTCACTGTCATCATTCGAATGGGCTCTTTTAGCAATTCAAATACTTCATCAGGGTAACCCAATTTTTCTAATGCACTTTTTACAACAGTTCGCGTTGAATTTAACACATCCAATTTATCAATTGCTTCCTTGGCAGTATCTGCTGGTTTATCGGCTACCATGAATTTACCTCCTAGATTATCAAAAAAGTTATTATATCTGTACTCAGAGATTAGTATACACGTTCAAGATAAATATGCAATAAAATACAGCTATTTTATAACGAATTTAAATTTTGGACTGTAGACGATTTCAGACTAGTGTTTTTTTATCAATTTTATTAATCGTAAAAGATTTTCATAATTTGATTGACAGCATTTTCTTGCATAATTACTTTTCCATATTCCTTCAATCTGTGAGAAGTGATTATGCTAGGAGAAGAAAATTCAGACATGACTGCAATGATGTTCTCTTTATTTTTTGGTGTTAGTTCATTTTCATGAAGCAGCATATAGTAACGACTATTCATATAATAAATCTGCCCACCATCCATATTTATAACAGATAAGTAGGATGATACTTGAATAATATCCTCGAATTCTTTAAAAGAAAATATCATTTCCTTACTTTCATCTAACGTAACTTTCATCTCAATGAAATCCTCTTCCCAACTTTGATTTTCAATTTTTTGAGTCACGATTACATGCATTCCCTGTGCCTGCATTAAATGAACTTGAACGAGAAGAACACCTTCCAATTCAAATCCCAATTCTGTACTTGCTTCGTACATCATATCACTGAACAAATTACGCACATTCGTGGCGTCATGCCATAAATCCTCTTTCGTAAATCCGCGATCTACAAGATCATCAAAGGTTAAAAAAATTGTAAATTGGCTATCGGACACTCGTTCAATTCGCATAAAGCATCCTCCTTTATAAATACATTTTAGAAAAAACAGGCTTCATTAGGCCTTTTATGAAAGCGTATTCGCTTTCGTTAACCCCCTAAATTTTGGAGTGCAAGCCTAATTTGCATCAATCAGCAGGAAGTGTTCAAACTTTTTAAACTGCAAAACGAACATTCACATTAATTGGAAATGTTTTTTAATAAATAGAATTTAACTTCCTTTATCACTATAGTATATGCTATTGATGTATTTGTTGAACATTATAATTATTACTGTTTAAAAGTTAATACATGACATTCTGATCTTGTACCAAGCCGAAATGGCAGTCTGGTATATCCATAGCCCTCACTAATAAGTATTTTAGTGTTACGTAATTTAGTTAATCCGCCCTTTTCAAAGTATCCAAATCCGAAAACTCGAATCTGTCCACCATGCGTATGCCCAGCTAACACCATGTCAATTTTATTTTGAAATGATTCATCCATTTCATAAAAAGCACTTGGATCATGTGTCAAGAGAATATTAAAAATTCCGTTTGTATTTTGAATTGCAAGGTCTATCCGTGCTTCACTGTACTTACAGCAGTCGAGCCCAATCAGGCTTATTGTTTGTGTGTCAACTAATATATCATGATTGCTGTTTGTTAGTATTGTTACCCCTTCCGATTTTAACAAGTGGTAAATTTCATTCGGAAATGCCTCGTAATCGTTATTTCCCCAGACAAAATAGACTGGAGCATCCCATCGCTTTAACTTACGGATATTTTCCCTCGTTCTATCAATTGATACACCTTTTTCTGTTAAGTCACCACCAATTACAACTAGATTAACTTCTTTCTGTATGGATCGTAACGTATTAGTACTAATATTTCTCCTGTGTATGTCAGATATAAAAAACATATTAATTTCAGACAATAAATTACTAGCTGTTATTGTTCGGTACTCGATTGTATCATGATGTGCCTTGAATAACATATACAATATCAGCACAAAAGGTAATAGTACACAAGCAGATACAATATACGTCATTTTTATCTTCCTTTCTGCCGAACAAGCTCATATTGCAAATTAATTATTATAAAAAGATATGAAAATCCTGAGATAATAATTGAATAGGACATCCACAACCATACATATCATGAATAGAAGTGGATAATTATTATTTTGAAAGGAGGATTTTATGTTCACACAATATAAATTCTGGGAACCTTATGTAAGTCCGTTTGACCCGTGTCCACCCATAAAAGTAAAGAGCTTTTCAACCCCGCCTGAATTATATATAAACTTTCAACCCCCGGGACTAGAGCAATTTGAACCAAAAGCAGCTCTCTATCATGGAACACTGTGGAAAGTATTATACAGTCCTTATCCTGGCCCTTCAAAGAGAGGTGATGGTGATGAATAAGGTGCTTCCATCTGAATATTACCAATTGCTCGAAGAAATTCAATCAGTCGATTTCGTATTGGTTGAATTAACTTTGTATTTAGATACACACCCTCAAGACTATGATGCAATTGAACAATTTAATTTATTCGCAAAACAAAGCAAAGAACTCAAAATTAAATTCGAAAAAAAGTTTGGGCCATTAATGCAATACGGAAGAAGCTACTCTAATTACCCATGGGATTGGGATAACACCCCGTGGCCGTGGCAGGTTTAGTTGAACATCTGATATTTAGGAGGAGATATTTTGTGGTATTATGAGAAAAAACTGGAATACCCTGTTAAAGTTACCGAATGTAACCCACATCTCGCTAAATTCCTAATTGAGCAATACGGTGGAGCAGACGGTGAATTAGCTGCGGCATTACGTTACTTAAATCAGCGATATACCATTCCTGATAAGGTAATTGGTTTACTTACCGATATTGGTACAGAAGAATTTGCCCATCTCGAAATGATAGCAACTATGATTTATAAACTCACAAAAGATGCAACTCCAGAACAAATGGAAGCTGCTGGTCTTGGCGCCCATTATGCCAACCATGACAAAGCTTTGTTTTACCATAATGCTGCAGGTGCACCATGGACTGCTACTTATATTCAAGCAAAAGGTGATCCGATTGCAGACTTATATGAAGATATCGCAGCAGAGGAAAAGGCAAGAGCAACCTACCAATGGATTATTAACTTATCCGATGATCCAGATCTTAATGATGGATTAAAATACCTACGCGAACGTGAGGTTGTACATTCACTACGTTTCAGGGAGGCCGTTGAAATCCTTAAGGAGGAAAAGGATAAAAAAATTATATTTTAACTCTTATCAAAAGGTGCCTGCCAAACGGCACCTTTTTACTATATATTTATAATAGCCTTCATCAGTTCCTGGCCCCACAAATAAAATGCTCCACCTAAAAACGCTAAAAAGATTAAGACAACAACAATTAAACGTTGAGATGCATTGCTTAATTTAAGCCTGGTTCGCTTATTGTTTGTACTATGCACCTGGCTGCGTGGTGGCAGATCTAATATATCAACTCCACGTTCATGCTGTTTTGTTTCAGAACCTTCGTTTTCATCTTCACTTTTATTTATTGGTGCAGATTGTAAACTTTCTTCTTGAACTTCGTTAAATAGTTTTCGTAGCTCATCTGCCTGATCATTATGTTCTTTGGTCTTTTCATTCATTATACAACACCTCACCTTTGAAGCGAATAACTAACCCTAATAAAAAATCTACAAAAAAATGAGCAGTAATTGTAACAAACAGATTTTCCGTAAGTACAAAAATATAGCCAATATAAAAACTTACAATTAAAACAGATAATAGTAATACAGGCTTTTTTAAATAACGGATATGTACAAGTGCAAAAATAGTACTAGCAATTACATAACCGAATGTAGTTTGAATAACCCCTCTAAACAGTAATTCTTCAGATACGGCTACCATTAAGGAAATTGTAAAAATTTCTATTATAGAGCGATTTTTAAAAATCCTATCATTTATTCCGCCATCATCATAGTATTTTTTCGGAAATAAATAAATGAGGATTATATCGATAGCGACAATGATAAGTCCCGGCAACACTCCATAGTATGCTATCTCATGTAAGTTAAAGCGAAATAAGATAAGCCATTTTGCCATAGTATCAAATAGTATAAAACTTAAAAGCAAACTAATTATAAGTAATACCAGCTGTGAAAAAATTAGTTGTTTTCTTAATTCCTTATCAGTCATTCGTTTTATTATTTCACTTTGATTAGGCATCCTGATCTCCAAATAACAGTAAGTTTCGTAACTTATGTTTCCAAGTACGTGTTATATGATTAACCTCCGTTTGCCTCGCATTCCAGTCATTGATTGTAAAACCGCAATTCGTACAGCAACCATACAGAGGTGTTTTATAACTATCCTGAAAGCTTTTATAAAGATGCTTCCGTAAACATTCTTCTTCGTGAATCCAATCGATTATTTCTTTCAATTTTCGTTCTTTTAATGATTTTCTTGTTTCAATAAGGGCACTTATATCGCTTAAAGCATTTTTCCATATATCCTTTTGGTAAACAATCATATTTCCTTTAATTATACCATGTATCTCCATTTGATAGTGCAGAAATCGCCATTCAGATTCATTTAATTGTAATTCTTCCTGCAGGTGTTTATTGGACGGAAATGTTGATGATTTTCTATACAGCTGATAAAGGTTCATGAAGATTGTATCTAATCTCTCAACATTTGGTAACTCTTTTTCAATTATTGAATTGGGAATGAAGTCATCACCTGGCATATAAAATAACAGGCTTATACTTGATTCACCATCACGCCCTGCCCGACCAACTTCCTGTATATAGGATTCAATCTGAAGTGGAAAATGATAATGGAGTACAAGTCGGATGTTGTGCTTATTGATCCCCATTCCAAACGCACTTGTACAACAGATTACATCTATCTGATCATTCATAAACTGCTGTTGGATTGTAATCCGATCTAATTGGTCCATACCACCATGATAGAAAGCAATACGGTGGGAAGGAACATTTTCAGACAGAAATGCTGCAATTTCTTCTGTTTTACGTTTGCTTGAAAAATATATTAATGTAGGTACACGATTCTTTTTTAAGAGATTAACAATAAACTCCTGTTTCTCACTATCCTTATTTACTTTTTCAAGAGTAAAAGCAATATTGTCACGGTCCATTGGATATACATGTTTCATAATATTAGGCCTGTTTAGTGAATAGATTATATCTTCCTGAACTTCTTTGGTTGCTGTTGCACTTAACGCTAAGACCGTGGGATTGTTCATATTCTCTAAAACAGTACCTAATCGTAAATAATCAGGTCTGAATTCATGACCCCACTGTGATATGCAATGCGCTTCGTCAATCACAAATAAGCTGATTTTAATAGTCTTAAAGTAGTGGATTGTCTGGGCATGCTGTAGCAGCTCTGGTGATATGTATATTAACTTATAATTATTCAGCTGCTGAAATACACGCTTTTTCTCATTTGGTTCCAGAAAGCTATTTAATGCAATAACAGATTTAAATCCTGTTGATTTTAATTGCTTCACCTGATCCTGCATTAATGAGATTAGTGGTGATACTACAATTGTTACTCCATCCATAACTGCTGCTGGTAATTGGTAGCACAAAGATTTTCCTGATCCTGTTGGTAAAATCCCCAATACATCTTTCCCGTGCATTACATCATTTATTATCTCCTCCTGGCCTTCTCGAAATGATGTAATATTAAACTGATTTAGTAAATCTTTTCTTAATGTATTCACACTCATATTTATCACCTGATTACGTTATATTTTCAACAGCCAACACAAGTCTTATTTGAAAATAACTAATTTCCTTGCTAATCTCTTGTCTTATTTCCTTTAATTTATAGGATTTCAATTTACTTACAGCATTTAATATTTCCTGTTGGGCTTGTTTATCAATGTATTTATCAAGCGGAAATTGATTATCAAAAAGTGCTATTTCAACAAGATGGTCATAGATTGTATTCAGCTTTAAGTTGCGTATCACTGCAATCTCATCAGGAGTATATAGTCTATTTAAAAGCTCCCTTGTTTTAGCTGCTGATCTGGAAGTCTGTGAAACTTTTGGTAAATCATTTTTAATGCTTGATAATAATGGATAATTGCTTTTACCCTGTTCAATCATGAATAACATATAATGAACGATTCCTGTTAGCGCCAAAGGTACATCTGTTAATTTAAGGTTATAAGTGGCTGCCAACTGGTAACTACTCATTCCATAGTGTTTGAAACCTGTTAAACTGTCTACAAACATACCCGCTTCTTGCTCATGGAAACAGTTTAAAAGACTATACAGTTCATCATAAAGTTGATGCAGAAAATTAAACTGGTTTTGTTTAATAACGGAATATTGATTTTTCACCCAGCTTATAACCACTTGTTTGTCAACAACCGGTATGAAATTAAGATTATTGTTTCCACTATTTGTTATAGTTTGAACTAAAAGCACTAATCTTTCAAAAAAAATAGATGCGGAACCAGAGTACTTCATTCCATTAAAGTAATGTAACGGAATACTATTTGGATTTTTCTGTAACCATTTATTTCCTAATGCAGTTGGGATTGCTGAAGAATTATTATCAAGATGAATTAATCCTTCAGAGATGAGATTATCTATTCTTTCATCAAAATTATGCTTCCTTAGCGATCTATAGACCCCATAAAAATTATCCAATTTATATATGTGAGCATCCTGAACGGTCTGGATTGACTTTTTCCCGTTCAGCAGATGATATATTGCTGAGACACTACGTCCGGATTTAAATTGGGAGCAACACGTAATGATAATACGTTCAAATAACAATGTTCTAAACTCCTTTATGAATAAATTGTGACGGTTATCAGTGTTTTCTTCCTCATTAATGATAACATTTATCATAGCAGTTGAAATGTGTAAATAACAGTTTTACAATAGTTTATACAAGACTTTTTCTGTAAACGTACTGGAGGTTAATTCATGCCTAAATATACAATAGTCGATAAAGAAACGTGTATTGCTTGCGGAGCATGTGGTGCTGCTGCTCCTGATATATATGATTATGATGATGAAGGGATTGCATATGTAGTTTTGGATGAGAATAAAGGAACTACTGAAGTCCCAGAAGTACTGGAGGAAGATATGATGGATGCATATGAGGGGTGTCCGACTGATTCTATTAAGATAGCGGACAAGCCATTCGATGGTGATCCACTAAAATTTGAAGAGGAATAGTTCAAAAGCTGGTTTCATGATTTTTGGAATCAGCTTTGGTTATGTGCTGCTGTTTCGATAATTGTCAGTACATCATATCCTATGGCATGCTGAATTACTTCACTATCACGAAAAAGCGCACACAATGCTACTGTCATGGTCCAATTGGCATTGTTTCTCCGTTTCTCAATTTGAACCAGCGACTTTTTCGATACTCCCAATACAGTTGCCATTTGATCCTGCGTATAATTATTCTCCACCCGTATCAGTTTTACTTTTGATGATATCCTATCGATAATCTTTTCATGTTCCATTGAAATCATCCCTAAAATAGGCTTTAGTAACATTTTCTGAAGATTCATTGGAAATAAAATCGTTTTTCGCAGGCAAGATTTCCTTGCAATTTTATGATAATTCTTATTGTTAAAAAAGTCAAAGCGTTCCCATTAGAGATTTACTGTTGGAACGCTTTGACTCAATCAACTATCAACTCTTATCGGATTTACTCCATCTGGAACTTTTATTGGCTCAGATAAATTATATGGGCCAATATTTTCATTAGCATAATTTGTAAATAAGACTTCCTGATAACCGTAGCTCTTCGCAGTCATAAGAATTGCTTCTATCATCGTAATGGTTTCCTGGTTATTGAGAACCATTTTTTTACCGTCGAAATTAAGTCTAAGCAGCTTATCATCCGTTTCTACAGAGAAATCGATATAATCTGGTACAGATTGATAAATATTATCTGATTCTTCTGCCTTTCTCATTTCATTAAAGGCTGCGTTAATTTCCCAACTATCTTCGACTGGTATTTGTACAAGAAAGTTACGCCTATCCTCGGATAGTTGGTAGCGTTTGTACATGACCTTTGAAGATTTTAACGATAATTCCTTTACTTTACCAATTGGACCAAGATTTACTTGCTGACTAAAGACAGCCTTATTAATTTGATAAGGGGTAAACATTGTTGTCAGTAGCCCTCGAAACATATTCGCCTGGGCACCTGAAATAACAGAAAAATTCTCTGGCAGATTGACATGAACCTGACCATTCTGCTTATCTAATTGGAATTCTGTACCCGTAAACATATAGTCACTAATTCCCCAATTCATCTCATTCAGATAGGTGCTTAACTGGTTATAATACTTCCCGGCATTATCCGTCTTAGGAACTACAAGTGATAAGGGGATAATATATTGTGCCTGACGATCAGCAAGAGCACCATATATTATCGTTTTGTCATCTGTTGAGGTAACATAAGACTGAATATTAGTGTTCATCATCAATACTCCTGAGTCACTCTCCGCAGATGATGATGCACTGTCTTCCTGTTTAAGCTCACTTGATTCCTCCCTTGCTTCCATACTTTCATTGGAACCAGAGCTATCCATCGCCTTGTCAGCGTTACTATTTTCACTGCTGCTACTGCGAAACATCGTATTATTCATCATCGATGGTATTATAAGGACTAATAGTAATAACACCATGACTGTACTGAAAATAGGAATAAGTACCAGCTTTTTATTCTTTTCAGGTTTTCTTTCATCATTAAACTCGGAGGAGATACGCTGATAGAGCAAATCTTTATTCATGTTGTCTTTTACTTCTGGCATTTGTTTTAACGATTCTTTTATCTGCTCTTCATTGTTGTCGGACGTTTTCACAATACATCTCCTCCTTCACTTATGTATTTTTTCAATGTCTTCAGTCCACGATGCTGTGTTGTCTTCACTTTACTAACACTGAAATTTAAAATATCTGCTGTTTCTTGAATGGAAAATGATTGTATGTATCGTAATATTAAAACACTTCTTTGAGCTGGTGTGCATTTGTCCATATAACGGTATATACTTTTCATTTGCTCATTTTGCATAGCAATTTCATCTGGGAGCGGATTTTGATCCTGAATTAATTCCCCTTTTTCATTCCAGTCAAAGAATTCAAGAATACGATTTCGTTTTCTTTTTTGAGAGCGAAAGTAGTCGATTGTTATGTGTCGTGCTATCGAAAACAGCCACGTTTTTTCCGTACTGTCACCCTTAAATGAATCGTAGGATTTTAAAACTTTTATATATACTTCCTGAACGAGGTCTTCACAGGTTTCTTTATCCTTCACCATGTAAAAAATAAATTGATATAAATCATGATGGTAATTATTATAAAACTTCTCAAAAACGGCCTTCATAAAGATCCCCCGTTCATTTATATAGTCGATTAATAATAGAATAAAGTTACAGCTATTTAATACTATATTAGAAAAACACAAAAATACCAACTTAATTTAGTTGGTATTTTGCAAATAGAAATGTTTTTTAGCATAATTTCTAAAAAAATGAGCAATTACCGGATATAACAGAACCATAAATACTCCATTGCCAATAGCGTGGTAAGTATCAAACGGTAACCCTGCCAGGTAGTACGGAAGAAATTTTCCGGTGACAGAATATGTTGTCAGTGAAATAATAAATCCGTATAAATAACCACTAATTATCGCAAAGACTACTAGTATAAACCCTTGTATCTTACCAGGATATTTTCCTAAGAATCCACTTAACAGTCCGATTAATGCCCAGGCAACTACTTGCCAGATTGTCCATATACCCATTCCGAGGATCATATTAGACAAGAAGGTAGTTAAAACAGCAAGCAATATAGCTGCGATTGGACCTAATATTAAGCCACAAACAATTATTAGCGATGTGACAGGCTGTACGTTTGGTAGAAACGCAAAGGCGAAGCGACCAACAACTGCCAATGCTGCAAGCAATGCAAGTAACGTGATTTTATAAGTATTCAACTAATCATTCCCAGGCTTGCAGATCAAAAGTCACTTTGTCACCTGGAGATAACTTATATTCTTTAGCGCCAACAGTAGGCATTTCACCATTTACAGTAAACATCCAAGATTTTTGCTCGCCATCCTTTGGCGCAATACCATCAATTGAGGTTATAAATCCCCCATCAAAATCAGTCTTCACTTTAAAGTTATTTTCCATTACTTCCATAAGTGTTGCTCCTTCTTCAACTTCAACCTCTTTTTCATTTATATATTCGGAACCTTTATCTTTTGAAATTGTAATTCGAACCTTTTCTTCACTTTGTTCATCTGAATTCTCACCTGCTGTATTTTCCGCTTCTTGGGTATTTGTCTGGCCCTCTTCTTCGGCACCACACCCAACCAACAACCCAATAACGACCAGTATTGATGCAATACGTAAAAACCATTTGTTCTTCATCTTCCCATTCCTCCAGTTCTATTTTATATTGAGGAGAATTGGACGTTGGAAACCGGTACATTGAAAAAACTTCTAAGTATCAATCAAAAATTATCATCTATTGAAAACTGGCACTCACTAAAGGATTTGATGCGAGTTTATTTGTCAATCTAGCATCCCTTAATCTTTAGAGTGCAGGCCTTAGTTTCATGCAGTATTACTTACTAACTGCACAAAAAAACTAACCCCTTCTACAGAGTTAGCTTAGCAGACAATCGATACATAAAACTAATCATTTACAATGTGCTCGGTTGTCCCAATCGCTCACATCCTCGAAGCATTGAAACGTTAGAGAATTGGCAGGTCTACTGACTTGTGATTCACGCCTACTATAAGTCCTTCCCATGTGACGGATCACACAGTGGCTTGCACTTATTTCGTATATCACATACAGTTGCGAGGACAGTTCCTGCTTTTCACAGGATTCCCTATTAAGTATTACACCAACCTCTATAACTTTATTCAATTCTATATTATCATATCACATTTACTGCTCTTGTAAAGGTAGTTTAAACGTAAATGTTGTACCCTCATTAACTTTACTGTTAACCGTTATCGAACCATTATGTGCTTCAATAATATTTTTGGCAATCGAAAGTCCAAGTCCTGTACCTTTTTTCTTGCTATTCTTCATGCGTGATTTATCTGCTTTATAAAAACGTTCAAAAACAAATGGTAAATCATCTTCTGGAATACCGCTGCCATTATCATTAACCGATACATTAAAATCAGCACTATTACTTTCAATGACGACATTAACTTTTCCATTTTCATTGGAATGTCTTATTGCATTATCTATTAGATTTGTTAAAACCTGCTCCACACGATCCTGGTCAATGTATATTTGATGATTGGAAATGTGTTTAGTTAAGTTTAATTCCACATTATTATCATCTGCCAATCCTTTGAACTTTTTCAATATACGTTCAACAAATGATTCTACTTCAACACTTTCTTTATTTAACTGTATGTGCCCTGCTTCCATCCGTGCTAAATCTAGCAGTTCGTTCACCAACCGCCCCATTCTTAAAGATTCATCATGGATAATTTGTGCAAGCTCATTTTTATCTTCTCTGCTTTCTGCCACATCATCTACAATCGCTTCACTATAGCCTTGTAACATCGAAATAGGTGTTCTCAGTTCATGGGAAACATTTGCGATAAAGTCTTTTCTTAGCTTATCTAATCGACGTTCTTCTGTCATATCACGAATAACAGCAACTGCTCCACGTACATATGTCTGATCATATAAAGGCGTCATAATCATTACCCATGTACGTCCTTGTATGTTAATTTCATGTATTGCTTCTTTTTCATCATGGATGACACTCGCTAAAATTTCATCTAATGGTATCGGGGCTTTGGAATTATTTTCAGACGCTTCCATATCATTTTCGTAGTACAAATTCGCAATAAATCGTTCTGCAGGAGGGTTTGTAATCAACATGTCACTATTTCGGTTAAATGTAATTACACCGTCCGCCATGGAACTTACGATACTTGAAAGCTGTTCTTTCTCCTGTCTTAATGCATTAATGTGAAACTTCAATTGTCTGCCCATTCGATTAAATGCCATTGCAAGTTCACCAATTTCATCGTGAGTTAAAATTGGTACTTTTGTATTGAATTCTCCTCTTGTAAGGTCAAAAGCTGCTTCCCTCATTTTGATTAAAGGAGACGTTATTCTCGTCGAAAGGAAAAAAGCAAAAATAGTTGTTAAAATAATAGCTATGCCAGCTGCAAGAAAGATAATTTTAGTTGTTTCGGCTTTCGTTTGGTTTACGATATCAAGTGATTGATATACAAAAACTGCACCATCCTTGCTGACTGGAGTACCAACAATCATAATTTTAGTATTCCCATCAGGTAAGAAAATTTGTTTTTTTACATTTTCACCACTGGAGATAATTTCCATTAAATTATTTTCCTCTTTCAGCCACTGGCTATCCAGATTACCGAGGTCGTTATTAATACTTTCAGACGACCATAAATCACCATTTCCATAGATAATAGCTAAGGTACTTGCTGGATCTTTCACGCGTTCTGCTGTCTCTAAGGCCAATTGTTGATTATCATATTGCTCTACCATATGTGAAACCTTTGTTGCGGTTTGCATCATATCGTTTTCAGCTTGATCAATATGGAAATTCTCAAAAAACTCCAAAAGTAAAACGGTTAATATAAATAATACAAAAGAAACTAGCAATAATATCGTTATTGCTAGCTTTCCTACAACACTACGCCAAAACATTATACATCATCTACCTCAAATTTATACCCGACACCCCAGACAGTAACAATCATCTTGGCAGCCTCTTTAGATACCTTATTTAACTTCTCACGTAGCCGTTTCACATGTGTATCTACAGTACGTAAATCTCCAAAAAATTCATATTGCCAAACTTCTTTTAACAGAAGCTCCCGTGAAAATACTTTATCTGGAGATTCTGCTAAGAAACATAACAGTTCATACTCTTTTGGAGTTAGACTTACTTCAGTTTCATCAGCCGTAACCCGATGAGCATCATGATCTATAGTCATATGAGGAAATACGATTAAATTTTTGGTCGGTGTATCCACTTCGTTAAAGTTAGTAGTAGAAACTCGGCGCAGCAATGCCTTCACACGTAAAACTACTTCTCTTGGACTGAATGGTTTTACAATGTAATCATCAGTACCTACCTCAAACCCTTGGACACGATTTGCTTCCTCTCCTTTTGCTGTTAGCATTATAATAGGAGTCATTTTCTTTTTTCGTAATTGTTGTGTGACCTCAATTCCATCCATTTCAGGCATCATTAAATCTAACAGAATAACATCATAATCATTTTCAAGTGCAAGTTCCAATGCCTCAGTGCCATTTTCCGCTTCTTCGACAATTAATTCTTCTTTTTCCAAGTACATTTTAATTAAACGGCGAATTCTTTCCTCATCGTCTACCACTAACACTTTAGCGTTTGATTCCATTCAAGCTCCCCCTAATCAGTAGTTCGTAATAGTATAATTGAACACTTACAAGCTGCTAGTCCATTACGCATACGAGTGAAGACCAGCTAAAATCAGATTAACTGCAAGCAGATTAAACATAATTATAGCGAATCCACCAACCGCAAGCCAAGCAGACTTTTCACCGTGCCAGCCTCTGGATAACCGCAAGTGTAGAAATGCTGCATAAAAGAACCAGGTTACTAACGCCCACACTTCTTTCGGGTCCCATCCCCAAAAGCGATCCCAGGCGATTTGGGCCCATATAGATGCAAAGATAATTCCCCCGAGGGTAAAAACAGGAAAACCAATTGCTACTGCGCGATAAGAAATTTCATCCAATAGATCTGGTTTTGCTTTCTTGAGTAATGGTTGAATTGCTGCCCCGATTCTTTTACGCAGGATTAATCTAATCATTCCATATATAACCAATCCTGTCAGTACTGACCATATAATGGTATTAAATTTCCTGGCTGCATCGACACCGTGCATCCACCCCGGCGCGTCAAATATTGCTTCCATCCTGTCACCAGTTATCAAAGTTCCTTCGTTAGGTCCGGCAATAGGAGGTAAATGATAGTCGGTACTAACGGTACTATTATTTACTGTATATTCAAATTGAGCACTGTATCCAGAAACGTTAAATATTACAGTTATAACACTGAAGCCAATAAATACAACCAGAGAAAATAATACGATTTCTAACCAGGTAGTACGCTTACTCCTAACTGATTGATCGACTTGTCTAATTAAATAAATCAGACCTGCTACAAAACTTATCGATAGAATTGCCTCTCCAAGTGACACTGTTGTTACATGAATATATAGCCAGTGACTTTGCAGCGACGGTACAAGAGGGGCAATCTCGGTTGGAAACATACTCGCATAGGCAATTATTATCATTGCTACCGGTAATGCAAACAACCCTAAGATATCAAGCTTGTAAATAAAATAGATGATAATGAAAGCAAACACTAATCCCATACCGAAGAACGTCATAAATTCAAACAGATTACTTACTGGGGCATGGGCACTTGCTATCCATCTAGTTATAAAATAAACAACTTGCGCTAAAAAGCCAATAATTGTTATGGAAATTGCTATCTTTCCGGCAGTTCCTTTATCCTTTTCCGTTCTTTTTTCTTTAATTGTCGCGCCAAAGAAAAACGTAGCGATCAAATACAGGATAAAAGCTGTATAAAGCATCGTACTACTAATACTTAAAAAGTCCATGTATATCCTCCTTGATTCTTATAACGTTTATTAATCATCCAATTCCTGTTGATCGTCAACCATTTTTATATCTGTATCCTCAATTATCTTTTCAATATCCTTCTTCACACCAAACCAATTTTTGTTCGTGTGAGCAGCCATTAGAATACCTTCCCCTTTAGGGTGTATCCAAATCCTGCGATGTTGCCAATACATTCCTTGTATTACTCCAAACATAAATATAAAGGCACCTACTATAAATAATGGTAGTGTATAGTCGCGTCTAACTGTTAGTCCACTTACATCACGCATTTGGAAATCCTGAATCCCCAGTTTGTAGTCATTTTCTCCAGTTGCATCCACGTTTTTACCAATCCCTACAAAACTCATTTCCGGTTCGCTTCCATCAGGGGGGTGTACAGAAAATACATACGCTGGATTTCTTGGATAATCGGTTTTCGATTTCGGCTCTCCATCATCTAAATAATAATCTGGATAATATTGATTAACAACAACTTTAAATCCACTATCCAATTCATACTCCGACTTTGGCGATGTTAAGTCTATTTTGAAATCACCAAGAGAACTCTCGTCTTGATCATCTGTCTTATGAATTTTAAAGGACATACTGGAAAACTCATTCATTTGATAGCCAGCTTGATAGAGTGTATACCCATCAAATTTAAGTGGGTGGTTCATACGTATTTCTTCCTCAGCAACCTTCTCAAGTTTAGGGTCTTCTCCTGGAAGAGTTTCTCCAGATTCCTTATATACAACTGCATTGGTTTGAAAGTTTTTAGGAACCATTCCCTCTTTCTTGATAGCTTTTTGAAAACGTTCATCATTTTCACCGTATGTCTCTAGAATAAAGTCTTTATTTTTTATGTAATATTCACCTTTAGTTCCAGGGATTACAGTTTGTTCCCCTTCTCTTACCCAGACATATTCGTCAAGATACATAAATGGGGTAAAACGCAGTAACGACGCTACCAGAATAACAATAAGTCCGATATGATTTACATAAGGGCCCCAACGTGAGAATCGACCTTTTTCTGCTAAAACATGTCCATTTTCTTCCGTAACCTTATAACGGTTTTTCTTCAAACGGGACACAACAGTACGCTTGTCTTCAGCACTAACTTGATCTGTTTTACTATATAATCGCTGTCTGCTAAGGAATGAAGCATGACGTTTTGCCTTTTGTATCTTTAATGCTTTATACAACGGTACAAACCTGTCAATACTGCAAATCACCAGAGAAATTCCGATTAAGGCGATAAGCAACATATACCACCATGATCCATATAGATTATGAAAGCCCAATTGATAATAGATTTGTCCAAGTATTCCATATCGGTCTTCATAAAACACTGCTGGATCTCTCGAAGCGGCATCTGCAGGTATATACATTTCCTGCGGGTATATAGTTCCCATTGCTGATGCAATAAGAGCTAAAACAATTAGCCATACCCCAACTTTTACAGAAGAAAAGAAGTTCCATATTTTGTCAACAATTGACTTGTTATAAGTTTGTGACCTGCGTGCACTCCCATCATAGCGCATATTTAACAGTTTCTTTTTATCGTTCCCATCAATATGCTGATTTCCTTCTATCGGCTTGCCACAAGCTTCGCACAGAACAGTACCCTCTGGGTTAACATGCCCGCACTCACATTTTATATTTGTCATTCATATCCCTCACAATAGCCGCATTCTTATTTAGGCTGAATTTCTTTTAAGTGATCTTCAAGTTTTTCTAAAGTTAATGCACCTTCAACTACTTCAACAATCTCCCCTTCAGGATTTATAAAAAAAGTGCTCGGTATCGGACCAACGTTATATAGATTCATTACTTCGCTTTTTGTATCATGCGGAATAGGAAATGTTAAGTTATACTTATCTATAAAGCGATCTACGACAAATTCAGTAGCATCCAAACTTACAGCAACTATCTCAATTCCTTTATCCTTATATTCCGGGTATAACTTTTGCATATAAGGCATTTCTGCTTCACACGGTTTACACCAGGTTCCCCAGAAGTTAAGCATAACACCTTTACCTTCTAAATCACTTAAGTGAATTGTCTTAAGCTCGTTGTTTTTATTTATTTGCTCAAGTTTAAAATCCGGTGCTTGATTACCTGCATCAACATTTGTTTTATCCTTGCTTAAATTAGAAACCAATGCATATATAACGGCGACAAGTAAGATTGCTAATACGATAGTTCGAAAAACCAGCCTTCTTTGTTTCTTTCGTTTTTTATTAGCCTTTATCTTTTCGGTGCTCATGTCAGTTCACTCCCCACGCCATTATATCATGTAAACATAGTGGTAAATTTGACTATTATTCAACAATTTTTACATGTCAATTGCCTGGATATTTACCATCCTTAGGTTTCCGCTAATTGGCGCATTTTCTTAACCTCATGAGGGGTTAACGGGCGATAATTTCCCGGTTGCATCCCATGTAACGTTAGCAAACCATATTTCTCGCGCTTTAACTTAGACACAGGGTATCCTAAACCTTCCATCATACGTCTAATATGCCTGTTTTTACCTTCATGCAGTGTCAGTTCCAAAATCATTGTTCCTTTTTGTCTGTCTACCTCAAGTATGTTGTATTCAACTGCTTTTAAAATATCATTATCAACCTTAACACCTTTTATCAACTTATTAAGCTCACCTTTACTAGGGATGCCTTTAATTTTGGCAACATATACTTTATCGACACCATGTGTTGGGTGCATTAGTAGGTTAGCAAAGTCTCCATCATTCGTTAACAGTAATATCCCGGACGAATCGTAGTCAAGTCTTCCAACTGGATATATCCGCTCGGAAACTTCTCCTAGAAAATCTGTAACAACTTTTCTTCCCTTGTCATCATTTATACTGGAAATAACCCCTCTAGGTTTATAAAGCATGTAGTATACAGGTACTTCTTTTTCTAATAGCACTCCATTTACTTCAATGTCATCTCTGGGGGTTACTTTGGTTCCTAACTCAGTAATAAGTTTGTTATTAACCTTTACTTTGCCATCAGTAATTAATGTCTCAGCTTTTCTTCTTGAAGTTACTCCACTTTGTGCAATAACTTTCTGTAATCGTTCGAACGAATTTGTCATTGTATCACCATTTTCATTATTATTACTTAAAGTTACTAGCTTTTGCTACTTTCTAGTCCTCGCAGTCGATATAAATGCGAAGTACTTTTTAAAAAGTTTGTGTGCAATGATGCCGCTCTGGAAATACAATTCGCGCACCTAGGGCGGCTGATGAGCTCCTTGCTCCTACGTCGCTGCGAAGTCTCATCTAGGCCTCAGCTCCCACAGAAGTCCACGTGTATTTCCTCCGCTGTTGTCTGGAGTAGAAATCCCTATAGAAAAAATGTCTGACAGCACCACGCTAGTCCGGGTGAGCGGAGGGCGGTGACTCCGGGAATAGCACGTGTCCGAAGACCCCGCAGAGTGGTTTGCTCGAGGAGGCTGAGGCCGTGCCCTAAGGTGCGTATCCGCCCGTAGCGATCCCGGACGGCGGGTCGAGAGTTTATAGAGATTATTCCAGCAGTTAGTTCGCAGTTTATATCAACTGCGTTATGATTTCAATACTTTGATGAAGCAACAATCTTTTAGAAAGCAGCCTTACTTGAAAAACTTAGTTTGTCGCAAATGACGTAAGCACTAATTGTCCTTTTGCAGTATAAAAGGTTTAACCTTCTTTCTGCCATAATAATAGCGTTAACTATATGTTAACGCTTCTTTCGAGATTTAGCCAAATATTAATGTTACGACTATTACAGATGCTATTATACCAACTAAGTCAGCTAATAGTCCAACCTTGAGTGCATAGCCCATTTTCCTGATTCCAACTGCTCCAAAATAAATGGTTAATACATAAAGTGTTGTATCAGTACTTCCCTGCATGGTTGAAGCCAGTCTGCCAATAAATGAATCAGGGCCATGTGTACCTATCAATTCTGTAGTCATGCCTAAAGCTGCTGTCCCGGAAATTGGTCTGACTAATGCCAGCGGAACTATTTCCGGAGGTATTCCGACCATAACAAGCAGGGGTGATATTAAATTTATTAATGCTTCCAATGCTCCCGAACTGCGTAAAACAGATATTGCCACGATCATCCCTACTAAAAAAGGAAGTAAAGAAAATGCCATTTTGACACCATCTTTCCCCCCATCTACAAACATTTCATATGTTGGGACACGTTTCCATGTTGCTACAGAAAGTACAATTAGGATGAAACATGGTATTAACCAAGTACTGATAGATGTAATAATCCCCATACTTACTTCCTCCTGAGACTACTATAGTAAAATAACCGATCAATTATTATCGCACTTAATGAAGAGATTAATGTTGCAATAATTGTTGTACCAACAATCTCAGTTGGCGATATAGAATCGTATTGCATCCTTATAGCTATTACTGTTGTTGGAATAATTGTTAAACTTGAGGTGTTTAATGCCAGAAAAGTAATCATTGATCTGGATGCCGTGTCTGTTCCGCTTAATTCCTTCATTTGCTCCATAGCTTTTATTCCCATTGGAGTTGCTGCATTACCTAACCCAAATATATTAGCTGTAAAATTGGATAAAATATACCCCATCGCCGGATGGTCCTTTGGTATGTCCGGGAATAATTTAACAACAAATGGTCTAAACATTTTAGTAAGCACTCGTAATATGCCCGCTTCTTCTGCTACTTTCATGATACCAAGCCAGAACACCAATATACTTATTAAGCCTATCGATAATGTTACCGCCTCATCCGCACTTTCAAATAAGGCTTTATTCACATCTTCCATTGTCCCGTTGAACATTGCATAGACAATGCCGATTATTGCCATAAATGCCCATATAAAATTTACCATAGTTAATTAAACCCGATTATCCGCTGGTATACTGAGACAATGCGTGCAAAAAAATTCTCTTCCTGTTTCTTTTCAGAATATATTGGTACTTCCAAAACTGGTACTGACTTTATAAAGTAGATTGTTTTACCAATTATCTCTTTTGCGCTAGATGACGCATTCTTTAAAATAAATGTCTTACTCTGTATTTTTTTTTGTTCACTTTGGTTAAGGGGTAATTTAATATCCTCATGTAAATATCCTGCTGCAGTAGTGTCGTGTTCAGTAATCTTATAGTTAACCCTTCCTTGAGTACCAATCGTCGTCATATCATAGTTTTTAAAACCCCATTCATACATTCCGATATGATCACGCCAATCGTCTGGTGCATCCAACGTGACAGCTATTAAATCCATGTCATTTTTTTTTGCAGCAGTTACTAATGTTCTTCCGGCTATTTTTGTATAACCCGTTTTTCCACCTATGCAATATTCATAAAATTGGGTTAGCAACTTATTCTTATTTTGCCATGTGTACGCACTATCAGGTTTGTATGTTTTGGATTTTGTTATTTGACGAAACTGTTCGTTTTCCATAGCGTAGCGCATAAGCAATGCCATATCATATGAAGTAGAATAGTGATCTTCGGAGTCAAGTCCATGTGGATTATCAAAAGAAGTATTCGTCATTCCAAGCCACCGTGCCTTCTCATTCATTAAGTGCACAAAACCTTCCATACTGCCACCCACATGTTCACTAATTGCCACTGCGGCATCATTACCAGAACGAAGCATAAGCCCATAAACAAGATCCTTTAATTTAATTTTTTCTCCTTGTTCTAGATAAATGGAGGAGCCAATTGTATATACAGCCCGTTTACTTACGGTTACTGTTTCATTTAATTTACCCGATTCAATTGCAATAATAGCAGTCATTATCTTCGTTATACTTGCTATCGGCCGTTTATCATGGGCTTTTTTTTCGAGTAAAACCCGGCCGGACGATTGTTCCATTAAAACAGCATTATTTGCCGAAATACCTGGTTCTGCTCGTCCGATTGTTGGGCTTAATAAAATAACTGACAGTAAACAAAGTGAAATGACTATATAGCGCATAGTAGGTTTTCCTCCCGCTAATAATTTATCTATACAGTTTATGCTTGGCATGTACAGATATGATTTAAAATTAGAAACTGTAGGAGTTGTATGAAGGCTGTTTTCTATCTTAGAACCTCTAATACTTTGGAGTACAAATTTTAATAGCGAAAACCCCGGCCACACTAATACAGCAGGAAATATTTTATATTTTTCTAAATAGCCCGATCTCATAAATGCTTATATTCAACATTTTCCTTGAAAATAATGTGTTTATTATTCATTAATTCAAAGAACTATGATTGCCGATTTTCACTAAGCTGACGACTCTTGAGGAATTAGAATGAACCTAGAAATCCCGCAATATGAGCACGTGGAGGTATAAGCCATGCCCGCGGAAAGCATCCGCCTGCAGTCGAAATCAATAGGCTTAGCACATTTACAAATAGTTTTGATTTACTGCTTTAATATTGAAATATGAAATTGATTTAAAATCTAAAAGTCCCTGCGCAATATGCACAAGGACTGAATAATATAATTTAAGTATTATTATTGCATTGATCCATCTAAAAAAATTCTTAGAAAACATTGTATTTGCCAGGCCTTAGTTGCACTTATGCAGTGAAAAAAATTAATATTTCCTAGTTGCCAAAAAATAAGTCAGCTTCATGCTCCAGATCTTCTTCATCCATATTTTCCGGTAATGGGGGTAACTCTTCCAGTGAAGTCAGGCCAAAGTAAGTTAAGAATTCCTTACTTGTAGCAAATAGGATTGGCCGGCCAGCACCTTCTCTTCTTCCAACTTCTTCGATGAGAGACCTAGCAATTAAAGTTTGCACCGGTCTGTCACTTTTCACCCCTCTTACTTCTTCAATCTCAGTTCTAGTTATTGGTTGCTGATAGGCTATTATTGCAAGTGTTTCCAGTGCAGCTTGTGACATTCTGGTGGTCTGGGGTGTTTCGAGAAGTTTCTTAAAATAAACACTATGCTCTGGTTTCGTAGTGAGGTGAAATACTTGATTTGACTGCATAATCATAATTCCACGGTCTGTATTGTCATAGTCATATTTTAATTCATCAAGCAGATGTTCAACGGTTTTATCTGTAACATCCAGTATTCGTGATAGCTGTTTGACTGTAATTCCTTCATCACCACTTGCGAACAATAGCCCTTCTGCAACAGCTTTTAAATCATTGATTTCCAATTTCAATCCTCCATATAAAAAACGTATAATGACTCAAAATGTTTTTCCTGTCTACATTGTATTTCATTTCCTTTCATCAACTCCAGCACTGCGATAAATGTTGCTACAATATGTGCACGTGATGGATAATCAAATAATTCATCAAATGCTATTCCCTTTTTTGAACGTTTGACAAGGTCTAATACTTCGGTCATTTTCTGTTCGATTGGAATTTCTCCACGGGTTACTTTTGTTTCAAGTGGCTTATTCCAATTCTTTCGTTCGAACATCTTCCCTAAAGCATTCAGCATATCGTATATTGATGTATCCCCTTTAACTACCGGTTGACTGGAATCAATATGGTCAAATACTGCCGGAGGTCTCGTGAAAATCTGGTTTGCATCTATTTCCTTTTCCTTCAGTTTTTCAGCAGCATCTTTAAATTTGCGATATTCAATTAAGCGGTGCATTAGCTCTTCACGTGGGTCTTCCATATATTCATCTTCTTCTTCAATCTCTTGCTTGGGTAACAGCATTTGACTTTTTAATGCCAATAATGTTGCCGCCATAACAAGGTATTCACTCGCAACATTCAGTTCAAGACTTTGCATCGTATGTATATATTGCATATACTGTTCCGTAATCTGAGCAACTGGAATATCATATATGTCAATTTCGTATTGATTAATTAAGTGCAGTAATAAATCAAGCGGTCCCTCAAAAGTATCTAATTTTACTTGATATGACTGGTTCACTACCCTTCCCCCTTCCGATTAGGTAATTTTATTAGCGGAATTTAAAAAAATTAGCCTTTTATCATATTCGCCTATACACTATAGCCATGATTGACATAAGTTATAACGTAAGATAAATGTTACCAAAAAAACATTTATTCGTTAAGAGGAAAAGGAGGAATATAATTATGGGTGGTAGTTATGGCGGAGGATTCGCGCTAATTGTCGTACTGTTCATTCTTCTAATTATCGTTGGTGCTGCTTGGATGTAGTAAGTAATGTGAATTAGTATTGCAGTATCATTTGTTGCAAGCAATTCAACATTTATCATTTAATCAAAAGCCAGCTCTGGATCGTCAGAGCTGGCTTTTGGTTAGTTATCATTCTCTTGTTCGGAATCACTGCATTTATTATAAAACTGCTGGGTCATATCATCTGGACAAACTGCATATTTATTTTTATACATATTGTTTACTTCATCAACCATCTTTTTACCAATCCCTGAATTTCGATGGGATGGATTAACAGAAATATGCTGCACTACTGCGTTAATATCATCTTCCACCCTAATACCAATTGCACCTAAGATATCTTCTTCTTTCCATAGGAAAAGATGCCAATCAGGGTTTGTTTCATATTCTTTTATTGTTTGCTGCAATTTTTTTACATCTTTTTCTTCTGGCATGAAAGATAATAAGCCCATTGCAATCTTTTCCAGATTTTTTTTATAGCGAATTAACATAGATACCCCTCACTAAAATATAACTTGCCAACTTTGGAGAGTGAAAGCACAATTTCCTGATATTTTACCTATCAGAGAATGTTATACTTATTTATGCCTTATATTCGAGTATTTGTCAAATTACATTTTCAAAATACAAAGACAATCCAATAAATGAAGCCCCATACTATACCTAGTGTTAATAGAATAATTAACAATATCCAATTTTTTTTGCGCTGGCTCAATTTTAATTCATCCTCTATCAAGCATTAACATATTTACTAAAAAACATACTGCTGCTGAATAACTTCAAATAGCTTGAATTACTTATCTGTGAGTACTTTAACAATAGTATATCCATCTGATTGTTTCTCTTTGAACCGAAATGGAACAAGGTTAATAATTGCTATCCATAAATTAAATAATAATAATAATAATAGATAATTAGAAGGATAGGCTATATAAAATAAATACAGAAAAAAAGCAACGACACCGTTAGCTAACGGTCCACAAAAGGCTATCCATATAAGTTCATATGGTTTGTACGTATTCTCTCTTTCGCTTGATGCTAATCCACCCAAAAAGAAAATGGCACGTATCGTTACCTGTATTTTTCTAATAACAAAAGTGCTTACTATTGTTCCACTACCTATTGTTAACCTCATACGATCAGCATTCAGCGATTTAGCCCCTATTATATGACCTGCTTCATGCAGCGCAGTACCGATAGGAGCTACTACAACTAATAGATAGAGCAGTAAGGAAATATCCATCGTTTACTTATTCTTCTGTAGTTATCTTCATTTCTTTCATAACATCACCATTCTGCATCGCTTTTGCATGTTCAATACCAGATGTCACTTGGCCAAAAACAGTATGAACGCCATTCAGGTGCGGTTGTGGAGCATGTACGATGAAGAATTGGGAGCTCCCTGTATCTTTGCCGGCATGTGCCATTGACAATGATCCCTCAACATGTTTGTGCGGATTACCTTCTGTTTCACATTTAATTGTATAACCTGCTGATCCTGTTCCATTTCCTTTAGGACAACCACCCTGACTGACAAAACCATCAATAACACGGTGGAATGTTAATCCGTCATAGAAATTACTATTGGCCAGTTTTTCAAAATTCGCTACTGTATTTGGTGCTTCATTCGGATATAATTCAAACTCAATCTTATTACCATTTTCCATTACTATATAACCTGTTTTACTCATATCTTCATCCCCTTTTAAATTGTCCCATTTATAAAATTCTTGTCTACTATACCATGTTATCCAATCTATTAAAAGAAAGCAAATTCATTGTTATTCATAAGATAAATCGTTTTTTACAACATCATAAAAAGTTTCTCTCTTTACTACTATTTTTTCCTGACCATTTTCCACAAATACAACTGCCGCATTAGGTAATCGGTTATAGTGACTTGCCATTGAGTACCCATAAGCTCCCGTTGAAAAAACTGCTAAAATATCATTACTGCCAATTTCCGGTACTGGGAGGTCCCATATAAGCATATCACCTGACTCACAACATTTTCCCGCAACCGATACTAAATCAGTAACAGGTTGTAAAGCCTTATTTGCCAATACACCCTCGTACTTAGCCTGATAAAGTGCTGGCCGCAAGTTATCAGTCATACCACCATCAACTGAGATATAATTGCGTATTCCTGGAATCTCCTTTTTTGAACCTACCGTGTACAATGTTAAGCCTGCATTTCCAGCGATAGCACGCCCTGGCTCAATCCAAATTTCCGGTATTGTCATATTAAACATAACAGCATGTTCTTTAACTTTAGCTACTAATTCTTTTACAACCGATGAATAAGATAAAGGTGTATCATCCTTTGTATATCGGATGCCAAATCCACCACCAAGATTTAAAACATCTGGTGTGTAGCCATGCAGCTTATTCCATTCACCTAATTTTTCAAATAACATTGCAGTGGCCATTTTAAATCCATCTGCTTCAAATATTTGTGATCCAATGTGGCAATGAAGTCCTTTGAAATGAATATTTTCATGATTATAAAGTAGAGAAAAGGCCTTATCAGCCTGTCCATTTTGCAAATTGAACCCAAACTTCGAATCTTCGTTCCCTGTCATAATATATTGATGTGTTTTTGATTCGATTCCTGGGGTAACACGTATTAGAACATCAATTGTTTTGTTATATTCTTTTAGTAGTTTACTAATTAACTCTATCTCAAAAAAATTATCAATAACAATACAGCCAATATCATGTTCTATTGCCATCGAAAGTTCTTCAATACTTTTATTGTTTCCGTGCATATGAATTTTATCTGGGGGGAAATCTGCTTGCAGTGCTGTATATAACTCTCCCTGGGATACAACATCCAGGCTAAGTCCCTCTTGTTTAATGACCTGCAGCATTGCTGTAGCTGAAAATGCTTTACTTGCATATGCAACCTGGGCTTTTACACCTAAATCTTTAAATGTATCTACAAAAGATCGGCAATTTTCCCGGATAATCGAAACATCATATACATATAGAGGGGTACCATATTTATTTGCCAAGTCAATCGAATCCACCCCACCTATTTCCAGGTGACCACTGTCATTTACTTCAAATGGATGATTATCTAATATCATATTCTTTTCCTCCGTCCAACCTTAAATAATAAAAACACTTTATCACATGAAAGCCAAAAACTAAAGAGGAAAGGATGCACGAGACATCCTAACGGCGTCCTTCCTCCTCAATAGGCTGACGGTAATTATTGCGTGGGTGAACAATGCTTGGACGTTCATTCGATAACGGAACAGGGACACGGAAAATTATCTGAATCATGGCATTCGGATTAAATGGAATTAATGGCCAAAAATAGGGGGTGCGAAGCGATTTTAATTGAATTAAATAGAGTATATATGCTGTAAATCCAAATGTAAAACCGAGTACACCAAATATTCCTGTAATGATAACCAGAAAAAATCGAAAAAGCTTATTCGCAACCCCTAATTCGTAACTTGGAGTAACATAAGTACCAATTGCACTTACTGCAACGTATAGGATCACTTCAGGACCAAACATCCCTACATCAATAGCAATCTGACCAATTAAAACCGCCGCAATCAGCCCCATGGCTGTTGATAAAGGTGCTGGGGTATGGATTGCGGCCATACGCAGGAATTCCAAACCCAGATCCGCAAGTATAAGTTGTATAACAACAGGTATTGTACCATCCTGCTCCGGCCCAATAAATGAAAGCTCCTTTGGCAGAAGAGTTGGTTCCATTACAAGTAATAGCCAAAAGGGGAGCAGAAATATAGAAATGAAAATAGCCAAAAGTCGTACCCATCTTATAAAAGTTCCAATAGACGGTGCCTGGCGAAATTCTTCAGCATGCTGGACATGGTGAAAAAATGTTGTCGGCAAAATTATTACACTTGGTGATGTATCAACAATCAATAAAACATGCCCCTCCAATAAATGACTTGCGGCAACATCTGGTCTTTCCGTATATCTGACTAATGGATATGGGTTCCATTTTCGCGTAACGATAAACTCTTCAATAGTTTTATCAGCCATTGCTATTCCGTCTACTTCAATTGAATTAATTCTTTCTTTCACCAATTTAATAAGTCCTTCATCTGCAACATCACTTAGGTAGCAAACACAAAGATCTGTTTTGGATCGTTCACCAACTTTCATCATTTCATAACGTAGCCTTGCATCACGAATTCTCCGACGAGTCAATGCAGTGTTTTCGATAATGTTTTCTGTGTATCCATCTCTGGAACCTCTTACTACCTGCTCTGTATCTGGTTCCTGGGGTGAACGTCCTGGGTAGTTACGAACATCTACCATAAAGGCGTATCTTTCACCATCTACAAATATGATGATAAGACCTGACAACAACTGATCAACAGCCTCATCCATCGTCTCACTTTTATCAACTTGCTGATGTACTAATCGATTTTCAATAATCTCTGGAACTTTTTTCAGGTTACTTTCCTTATCATTTATATCAACGAGCTTTTTTATAATTTCCAAAACTATAGAAGTGTCACACAATCCAGTTAAATAATAAATTTGAATCTTCTTTTTTAAAATAATTATTTCACGAAAACCCAAATCAAATGATGTTCCTATACCAATTTTTTCTTTCATGTATGCTTCAGTTTTGTCTATTTTTGGGGAAACTGGACTTTTCGTTTTATCTTGTTTCATACCAATACACTCCACTCTAATAAAACTATCGTACAAAAATTGTCCACTGGAAAATAGATCCTGCAATTTTGCCAAATACGATGGCCATTAATAACCATAATAATTTGTCATCTATTCGCAGTCGTTTAGAAATTATAGGAAATACGTTCAATACCTCCGTTAATGCTGCAGCAAGCATTCCGTTGAAGATGCCGTGAAAACACCCCCACAGTATCAGAATAACGACTGGCTGATCCCAATTAACATCAGCAAACGACATATATGTCCCAAACAGTGATCCAATTATTACGCTTGCAATGTACACTTGAACTAAACTTTCTGTTCGACTCAATTGAATTAATCTAGGAATAATACCAAGTACTGTTAAAAAGGCAACAAAACCACCACCAACCGCCAGACCACTTGCTAATCCAATTGCTATTTCAAGAATATTAATGATAAGGTTTTGTATCATTTAACTTATTTTCATAGTAACTGACATATTGATCGAGATTTTGCTGGTAGTTAAATATTTCTACCTCAAGTGGACTTGGCTCTTCATTGAAGCGTTTGGTAAACCAGTGATTAAAAAATAGCAGCATTCCTATTCCCAGCCCAAATGAATACGGTACTTGTATCCACAATGGATATTTTTTCTCCTCGCCGGTTAATAAAAAATGTAACTTCTGTTGCACTTCCTGCATGCTGACATCATAGTGAAAGTTCATAATAGTCATTCCAGTACCAATAAAAAGCAACAACCAAACGATAGCCACTATTACTATATTTGGCTTTTTTCTATGTTTCTTAATCCTAATAATGCTTTGTGGTGGTCCAACGAGTTGAAATTCCAAATTACCATGAAGATTCCCTAAATGATCAATCACTAAAAAGCTGTCAATTATGATGATATTCCTATCCTTTTTAGTAATTCGATATAAAGTTGTGTTTTCCAATTTCCTTTTTAATTGAGAGGAAGTTGAAATATATGCAATATCCTTTAGCGTTAACTCTTTTAAATATGTTAATTCCACATTTTTCTTCATGCGCAAATATACTATCTCTGACATGTGGATTTCATCCTCTTCGTCGTGGTATATGAAATAGTATTTGCTAAAAGTTATTGAATTATCATAAGAAAAACTTGGATTATTAAGCTAGCGGGTTTAGTTTTGGGATAGAAAATACTAATAAAATTAGAAATCACATAAAAATCAGCATATAATTCGCCACTATTGATGAGGAACCCGTTTTCTAAGGGAATGAGGATTACTGATTAGGCGGATTCTCATTCCGTTATTTCCTTGGCAGATAAAATAAATACTTTATTACTGCATAAGTGCAACTAAGGCTTAGCGATAAGCCAAGTTTTCTAAAAAGCCCTCTTTTTAAGCATGGGTTCGGATCCTCGTTCTGCTATTTGTCATTTCTACCTCAGATTTGGCTGATTTTCTGCGCTTAACGGAATGAGGTTCCACTTCGACTGTTTTTAGCCTCTGCATTTCGATTAGCAATATTTTATAATACTGCCAGTTAAGTACCAACACACTATAAACCGATAAAATAAAAGGTAAAAATTAGAAACTACAGCCATACAACCGAGTAGACGTCTCCATTACTGACCACGCCTCTCACAGAGCGCACACGTGCGGACCTTCGCATGTGGCTCTTCCCATATATCCCTTTTAGAGATAAAGTTCATCATAAACAGATACAAGACTTACAAGTCCTAGTTTCGAGAAAAACTTATTAT
>JBDNGJ010000101.1:0-14534 GCA_041689365.1 Virgibacillus sp. | reverse complement strand
GCGATTCCTACTCCTATCAACAGCGGAGGAAATACACGGAGACTCCTGTGGGAGCTGAGGCCTAGATGAGACTACGCAGCGACGTAGGAGCAAGGAGGCTCATCAGCCGCCCACGGAAAGCGAAGTGTATTTCCGGAGCGGCATGATAGCACTCAAACTTTTTAAGAAGAACTTCGAATATATCTTATGTGTACAAAAAAATTTTATCAATGTTGTCAAGGCGACAATTAAAACGTTCTGAGCTTATCATGATAGCTATTTTGAGCTTATTCTATAAATGCGAAAGTTGAGGCAATAAACATTAAAATTCCTCTTACTCTATGTTTTTGATACAAAAGCTGTTAAATGAGTTAATGCACTCTCTTCATCTGCACCCTCTGCAAGTAATTTAATAGTTTCACCAGAAGTAATAGCTAAACTCATTAATCCCATAATACTTTTTGCGTTAACCCGCTTGCCGTTCTTTTCAAGAAATAAATGTGATGAATAGCGGTTTGCTTCCTGTACGAATTGAGCAGCTGGTCTTGCTTGCAGACCTGCATCAAGCTCAACTTTCACCGATTTCTCAACCAAAATCATCATCCTCCTTAACTGAAATCGTTTCCAAAATGTTGTAAAAAAAAGCAGCATGATAATTTTTCTTTACCTAACTGCTAATATCTCTAAAATAGTTATTTGAGTATTATAGTAATGGATAGTATATCATACTACGAATAGTTCTGTAACTTATTCACTCTTTCCGAACGTTCCTTCGTGTTGAATCTTTTCAGCGAATTCATCAATTTTTTTTAAACGGTGATTTACACCGGATTTCGATATCTTTCCACTTGAAACCTGTTCGCCCAGTTCTTTTAAGGAAATATCCTGATGCTGAACACGCAGTATCGCGATTTCCCGCAACTTTTCCGGAAGAGCATCAAGTCCGACTTCTCTTTCAATTAACTTTATATTTTCAATTTGACGAAATGCGGCGCCGATTGTTTTGTTTAAATTAGCAGTTTCACAATTAACGAGTCTGTTAACAGAATTTCGCATATCCCGGACAATTCGAACATCCTCAAACTTAAATAGTGCATTGTGAGCTCCAATGATACTCAGAAACTCTGTTATTTTTTCTGCTTCCTTTAGATACGTAATATAACCTTTTTTACGTTCAAGTTCTCTGGCACGAAGATTGAAATTATTTAACAAGTCACATAGTGCGGCATTATGCTCCTGATACGAATTAAAAATCTCTAAATGGTATGAGGATGTTTCCGGATTATTAATGGAACCTCCTGCCAAGAAAGCACCACGTAGGTAAGACCTTTTACAGCAATCTTTTTTTAAATATTTAGCTGGAATCGACCGTACAAACGTATGGGCTCCTTCTAAAATTCCCAAATCGTACAGCAGGTCCTGTACATCTTTTTTTAATCGTACGATATAAACATTATTTTTTTTCAGTTTCATTTTCTTACGTACTAATAATTCTACTGGAATAGAATATAATGATTTTATCAGCGTATAAATACGGCGGGCAATTGCAGCATTTTCTGTTTGTACATCAAGTGTATAACTCTGTCTTGACATGGATATCGCACCATTCATGCGCGCCAAAGCAGCAAGCTCTGAATACTTACAGCATGTATCCAACTCGATACCTGTCAGTTCTTTTTTGATTTCGGATGCAAATGACAACTCCACACCTCCTCGTTAGACCAGCTTATGATTTTTTGATTATCGAATAAAGTAATTCAGCAATTTTATGTGTGTCATGACGTAAGGCAGTTCTGGATGGATTAATGATATCACTTTCAATAATCTGTAATCCCATTTCCAATAGACGGTCTGTATCATAAATAACAGGTGCTGCATTTTCTTCTGCATATACATCGCGGACATTCTTGTTAATTGGCTCATTATGCACAACAATCGAATCTATACAATGACCAACATGTTCATGAATTGCCTGTACATGATCTGCTGCACTGTAGCCGGTTGTTTCCCCTTCCTGGGTCATCACATTGCAGACATATACAACTTTACCTTTTGATTGTTGTATCGTAACATCAATTTGTGGAATAATCATGTTTGGTAAAATGCTGGTGTACAAACTACCAGGTGCAATTACAATTAAGTCTGCTTTTTCCAATGCCCGGACTGCATTTGGAAGGGGCTGAACCGGCTGTGGGCTCAAAAATACACGATCTATTTTCTTGTTTGCCAGAGGAATATTGGACTCTCCTGAAACAACCAGACCGTCAGTCATTTTTGCGTGCAATGACATACTTTCATTTGAAATAGGGTAAATCTTCCCCTTCACATTTAAAACACGTGATATCTCCTTGATACCCGTATAGAAATTCCCAGTAATGGATGTCATCGCTGCCAGGAGTAGGTTACCCATTGAATGACCTGACAAGCCATTACCTATCGTAAATCGATGCTGAAACAGTTCCAACAGCATTGGTTCTGCATCAGACAGTGCCGCAATTACATTCCGGATATCTCCAGGTGCGGGAATTGACATCTCGTTACGCAATCTTCCAGTACTTCCACCGTCATCAGCTACTGTCACAAGTGCTGTTAGATGTATAGGTAAATTCTTTAATCCCCTTAAAAGCACTGGCATACCCGTACCGCCACCGATTACGACGACCCTTGGATATTGACTATCGCTCATATTAATGTCCCTTTCTTTTATCGATATCTCGGTGACTAATATGGGTAATGTAATTGGAAGAAAGCTGTTTGGCAAAGAATTCAGCTATTGCGACAGATCGATGCTGTCCACCTGTACAGCCAATCGCTACAACAAGCTGAGATTTACCTTCCTTTTTATATTGAGGAAGCATGAACTGCAGTAAGTCCAGTACTTTCTCATTAAACTTCTTTGTATCACCCCACTTGAAGACATAGGATGAAACTTCCGGATTCAGCCCTGTTAGCGGCTGCATATGTGAAACATAGTGCGGGTTCGGTAAAAACCGTACATCAAATACCAAATCCGCATCAATTGGAACACCATATTTGAATCCAAAAGAGACCATATGGACAGAAAAAATTTCTTGTTTATCTTCTGTATATGCCTTCAGTATTTTGTCACGCAATGCTTTCGGCTTCAAATTACTTGTATCAATAATACGTTGCGCTCTTCCTCTTAATTCATCTAAAATTTTTCGTTCCTGCTGAATCCCATTGAGCGGTAATCCTCCAACAGCTAATGGATGTGAACGTCTCGTTTCTTTATATCTTGTTACCAGTGATTCATCCTGAGCATCGAGAAATAAAATATGTTCGTCGACCCAATCTTCTTTACCTAAAATATCCAGAGCCTCAAATAATGAATCAAAAAATTCCCGACCACGCAAGTCCATTACGAGTGCCACTTTATGAATATTGTTGGTTGAATCTTTCATAAGCTCTAAGAAATTCGGAAGCAGTGCAGGTGGTAAGTTATCAACACAGTAATACCCCAAATCTTCAAAACTGTGAACAGCAACTGTTTTACCTGCCCCTGACATTCCTGTTATAACAACTAATTTTGTTTCTTCTTCATTGTTCGACATTACGTATTTCTCCCCTCAAGGTCTGGTTGGATCAAGGCGTAATTTAATCAACTCATAATTTTCCGTATATGAAAAAGACCCATATAACATTGCTTCAGAGGACAATACATGCTCAAAAATCTTCCTATCCCCTTCAGCCATTGGTAAATTTTTAATATTATCTAATGCAACCCATTCCAATTCTCCTTCATTACAATGTTCCGTTAATTCACCAGAGAAATGTTTACAAATAAATGTAAACATCATCCACTCATGAACAACCGTTTCATCGTTAAAGACAGAGAATGTGAACGCACCAGCTAATGATGGCTTTATCAATTGAAGTTCAGTTTCCTCAAAGTATTCCCGAACTACTGATTCCTTAATGGATTCACCTTGTTCCATTTTACCACCGGGTATTGCGTACCAACCTCGACGTGGTTTTTTTAACAATAAAACTTTCCCTTTATCTAATAATATGCAATTTGTTACACGTTGCATTCCTAATTCACCCCATTCATTAAGAGGAATTCGTCTACACCATTCCTATTATACAATGAAAAAATAAAAACCAACAAGGAAATGAATTCTATTCGACAGGATTGGACAAGTAGTTGCAAAAAAATTTTTTAGCAGAAAAATTTGGCTTGTCGTTAATTACCTTCCCTCAATGACAAAAAAAAGCACAGGTGAAAGTTTCACCTGCGCAATAAACTAATTTATCTATTAAAAGGGGGTCAATTAGTTAACTACATTGTAACTGATAAATATTTCGTGCGTGTTACAACAGCGTTAAGAAGTAATTACTTTCTGAAAAGATAATATTTACAATTGCCATGTCAGGATTTTGCTGCTTTTATTTCTTCCATTAATTCTTCAATATATTTTTGGGCTGATTCAGCTGCAATACTTCCATCGCCAGTAGCCGTCACAATTTGTCGAAGTGTTTTTTCACGGATATCACCTGCAGCAAAAACACCTGGAATTGAAGTTTCCATATGCTCGTTTGTTGGGACATACCCTTCTTCGCTTGTGATACCTATTGATTTAAATGGTTCACTTAACGGTACCATGCCGATATAGATAAAGACACCGTCAATTGGATAATCGTATTCCTCACCAGTCTTATTATTAACTAAGGAGACACTGCTGACTTTTCCTTCTGGGCCATTAATTTGCTTAGCCTCTGTATCCCAGATAAAGTCAATTTTCTCGTTATCAAATGCACGTTGCTGAATGATCTTCTGAGCACGAAGCTCATCACGACGGTGTACTAATGTAACTTTGTCAGCAAACCGTGTAAGGTATATTCCCTCTTCAACCGCAGAGTCGCCACCACCGATTACAACAAGATTTTTCTGCTTGAAAAAGGCACCATCACATACTGCACAATAAGAAACACCTCGGCCGCCTAATTCATCTTCCCCAGGAATGCCCAGCTTCTTAAATTGAGCACCTGTCGTTATAATCAGGGCTCTTGTATTATATTCTTTTTTCCCTGCCATAACGGTTTTATAGTCACCATGATCTACAACGTCTTTAATGTCACCATAAGCATATTCAGCACCAAACTTTTTGGCATGTTCAAACATTTTATTTGATAAATCCGGTCCTAATACATGTTCAAAACCTGGAAAGTTTTCAACATCTTCGGTATTTGCCATTTGACCACCCGGAATTCCTCGTTCAATCATTAACGTGTCCAGATTTGCACGTGATGCATAAACTGCCGCCGTCATGCCAGCAGGTCCAGCACCCGCAATAATAACATCGTACATACGCTCTTCGGACATTAGAATCAGCCCTTTCTTTACTATTATGTTTAAGCCACATCAATCGTATAAAAAGTTAGCAGGTTAGTCTATCTTTTTGCTCAGACTAAATATTCCAGGGACCTTCTTCTTGAGATAGGTTTGGATGTCTTTTACAGCCTTCTTCCCATAATGAAAGTGACTTTGAAGGTTCACCAAGTTTATAAGCTGTTACACTATACCATTTATAATAAGATAAGTGGTTTTTAACCATACGCTTTGAAAGTTTTCGAAAACGTGCATTTGCTTCATCATATACACCTGTTCTTGCAAGTGTAACTGCTACACGCAATTTTTGTTGTTCATGTATTGGGTATACATTTAGTAATCCCTTAATATGATGTTTGTATTCCTCCTGCCGACCCAATTCATAATAGAAAACCGCTAAATTAACATGACTATGAAGCGAATCCGGCCGCTCCTTTAATACATCTAATTCCATTTCAAGAGCATCAACCTGATTCCCTGAAAAGAATAATGCAAATGTGTAGTCATGCTTAGTTAACTTATGTTCCGGAAACAGTGTCATCATTTCTTCAAGTAATGGAATGGCCTTCTCCCATTCCATATTGTCCATATGATAAAAAGTTGTTTCCTGATAAATTAGTAGCTCATCTTCTTCTTCAAGCTCCCAGTCATTATTTTCATCTTCATCAAAGTCGATTAATTCCAGCAGTTGTTTTGCTTCATCATAAAAGTCGCCATCCGGCTCGTTATCAAGATATGAATTCGCATATTTTTTCGCATCATTTAGCAGTCCTAAATGAGCGTAATTGTTGGCCAGCAAATAGTAACAATCTGTATATTGACCATCTGATGACTGCAGCACCTTGGTTAGCAGCTGGTTTGCCGCATGATAAGAACCAACTTCAGTATATATTATTGACAGCTGACATTTATACAAATTATCATCCGGTGTCATTTCAACTGCTTTAAGAAGCCATTTAATAGAGGAATCGAACTTCCGTTTTTGAAATGCTTCCACACCTTTTGTAAAATAAAATTCGCCGTCTGGTATAAAAGGGATAACATTGTGCTGTTGTCCATCTGATTTATCTTCTTTATTTTGCATGTTGACCCCCCTATTTGTCGAAACTTACCGAACAAAGTATATCACAGTTATTAGGAGATTTATATGTATAAATAAAGGTTGTTGCTGTTAGAAGTAAACAGCGAGATAGTATAGAAAAGGCAACAATCATTTAGAAGTCAACTTCAATAATAAAGATGCCATGTAATTGTTTACCATAGCATCTTCAGCAATTTATTATTTAGTTGTCTTTTTTTAATGATTTCCAACCAATTAGCTATTTACAGCCTCTTCCGTAACACCTTCTCTAACAATCAAATCAAAATAGTCAAGCGGTAATGCATCCTTTGTGGTTTCAAATGTCATATTTAAAAATACATTTGCAATGGCAATATCACGTGCCTGATCCTCTCCTGAACCATAGGCGTCTGCCACCGCACTAATTCCTTCAAATATAGCTGCCATTTTCTTAGCAATTTTTTTAGGATACATAAGACGGGTTCGTTCATCCATCTGTTGAATTTTTTCAATAAAGTTTTCCAAATCGTATATTGCATCAACTAATGGCCCTGTGAGTTCACCACTAGGAAGTGTTTCCAGCTGCTCCTTCATTTCCTGTATGAATACATCGTGAATACGGAATTTCTCCATAAGTCGCATGACTTCTAATCCAAGTATGTTAGCAGTTCCTTCCCAAACTGTCAGCACTTGGGCATCACGCAACAGCCTTGGTGTCACAAAGTCTTCAATATATCCATTACCTCCATGAATTTCGATCGCTTCATGGCAAAAAGCAATCGATTGTTCGGCTGTTTCTTTTTTCAAAATAGCAATATACAAACGTAAGAGCGCTTGTTCATTTGTTGTCGCACTTGAATTTTTTTGCATAACTTTATCAAACAAATTAATTAGCTTAAATGTAGAACTAGTCTCAACCTCTAATTTTACTGCAAGTTGAACTAATGTTTCCTGAACCATCGGATATGCAGTCAGCTTATTTCCAAAAGCCTCTCGGTCCATCGCGTAACCTTTCGCCTCTGTGTATGCTCTGCGCATAATTCCTAATGATGCCACAGCATTACAGACACGTGAAAGATTTAGCGCTTCCATCATATACTTGAATCCCTTTTCGACATCACCTACTAGATACCCTTTTGCGCCATCAAGTTCAACTTCAGCTGACGGTACAGCTCTTACACCAAGTTTATCTTTCAACCGGCGGATGGTAATATTGTTATCCTCCCATGGTACAAGGAACAGACTTAACCCTTTTGTTCCAGGCTGTGCTCCTTTCACTCTTGCAAGCACCATTGCTACGCCACACATGCCGGCATTACTTGCAAAATATTTCTCTCCTTCAAGTGTGTAATAACCGTCTTGCTCAATCGCTTCCACCTCATTAGCACCTACATCAGATCCACCCTGCCGTTCTGTCAGAAAAGTGGCCCCTTCCATTAACTCCACGTCACCCGTTGCAAGAACATGTGGAAGGAATTTATCCTTTAATACCTGGTCAGCATAATGATCAATCAAATAAGCAGTAGCCATGGTTAGTGTGACAGGACAATAAAACCCTGGTTCTGCCTGTGATAATAAATACCCTTGAGCGAATGAATACAGATAATTACCCTGACGACCCAATTCCGGAATTTCTTTATGAACATACCCGACAATACCAGTGTTATATGTTTCATTTACGGTCTGCTTATAACCTTCATTCACCCAAACATGCGAAATATCATTGCCCATTTTGTCGTATTTGATTAATTTCGGCTGACCCTCTCGATCCGTGTGGGCAGCACGTTCATCAATGACTGTAGCAACCCTTTCTCCAAATTCGGTCAACGATTCATTAGCATACCGAAAAAAATCACCAGGCATATTATCTTTTAAAATGGCCTGAATTTTTTTATCAGATGTGTAGAAATTTTCCACCTAACTTACCTCCCCATTATTATGTTCGCGCAGCTTATTCTTCAATAATTTACCGGTCATATTACGTGGCAGCGCTTCCAATTCCTCATATAGTCGAGGTATTTTATATGATGCAGCTTTATTTTGTAAAAAATCGTTAAAGGTAGTTTCTAGATTATTTACTTTTTCATTTAATACAACAAATGCCTTAGCCGTTTCGCCCCATTCGGGATTAGGGATACCAACCATTGCAACATCAGCTATTGCTGGATGTTCCATCAATAGTTTTTCCACCTCATTCGGATAGATGTTTACGCCACCGGAAATGATAATATCCTTTTTGCGATCAACTACCCAGAAATACCCATCTTCATCTTGCTGAGCGATGTCGCCTGTGTATAGCCAGCCATTTTTCAGCGTCTCTTTAGTCTTCTCAGGATCTTTATAGTACGCTTTCATGTTACCTTCACCACGAAGAATTATTTCCCCCGGGTCTCCTTTTTGTACATCATTCCCATGCTCATCCACCAACCGAATTTCACAATTCAGTGCTGCACGATGCCCAATACTGCCAGCTTTTGAATCATGTTCTTCCGCTGTTAAAAGCGTTCCATTTGGACCTGCCTCCGTTAGTCCATAAACACAATACAGGTTATCTGTGGCAAAACGTTCTTTCACATATTCAACTTCCTGTTTGCCAAGTGGAGCCCCACCATAAACCCAATATTCCATCGATGATAGATCAGTATTTTTAACTTCCGGTTGTTTCGCTGTCATTAAATACGCCACTGGAGCACCGAAGAAATGCGTGACTTTTTCTTTTTCAACCATATTTAAAAGTAAATCCGGCGCAAATGTTGGTGCAAGAATATGAGTGGCCCCTACATATAATCCTGCAGCCATAAATAAATGCAGTGGAGCGGAATGACTTAATGGCATCATGTGCAGAATGCGACTCTCTTTTTTCATGGTCATTTCAATACATATCATCGTTGCAACCGTTAAAATACTGCGATGGGTGAATACAACACCTTTGGGATTTCCAGTCGTCCCCGAGGTATATAATATTGAGGCTTCATCATCCTCAGTCGCCGCAGATTCGATTGGCGTTGCATCACCTGATAAGAGTTCATTAAACGATTTCCAATTCCCGCTATTTTGTCCAGTTGTAAAACATGTTAGCTGACTATTTGAACTTATATCTTTCACCTGCTCCTGAAGCAATTCATGCGTAGCGAAAAAACGTGCATCACTATGATTGATAATATAATTAACTTCACTCTCTGTTAGCTTCGCATTAATTGGAATCGCAATAGCACCAATACGTATAGTCGCAAGATACAAATACAGAAACTCTTTTGTATTAGGCATATGGATAATAAATTTATCACCCTTCTGCACGCCGGATTTCATTAAATTACCTGACAGTTGATTAACCGTCCTGTCCCATTCCCCGTAAGTGATACGTTCTTGCGGTGTTACAATTGCTTCATGGTCAGGATATTTACGCGATTGATACTTCAATAGATAAGAAATATTCATTTGCTTACTCCCCCAATTTTCGTAAATTTCTTTTAAAATCATCAACTAACTGTTCCATTTCATTTCGCATTCCGGTAAGTTCATCAATACGGTTGGAAACTTCACTTATTTTTTCCTCACCATATTGAATTGTTTTTTTCAACTGCTCTTTACCACTTGGATCTTCGTCAAACAACAATATCATTTCTTTAATTTCATCTAACTGAAATCCATATTTCTTGCCTCTGAATATTAGCTGCAGCTGAATAAGTTCTTTTCTTTCATAAATTCTTTGCCCACCTGTACTTCTTTTTGGCTTCAATAGACCTATCTCTTCGTAGTATCGAATAGTTCTATTTGACACGTGAAAATATGCAGCCGTTTCCGAAATTGTATATCTCTTAGTCATTCACTCCCCCCTCATGTAATCACAATATTCTTTAAATTTAGTTTACCATTAACGTTAACGTAAAGTGCAATAAAAATTTTAGAGGAACTTTGCAGGATTTTATTGGCTATTGCGTTGGTGATTCAAGGCTTTCTTCTGTTGATTCGGACCTCCTTCTGTTGATTCACGCCTTCCTTCTGGCGATTCAGACCTTGCTTCTGTTGATTCACGCCTTCCTTCTGGCGATTCAGACCTTCCTTCTGTTGATTCACATCCTCCTTCTGGCGATTCACGCCCACTTTCTGTTGATTCACACCTTCCTTCTGTTGATTCACATCCTCCTTCTGTTGATTCACGCCCACTTTCTATTGATTCACCCCTTCCTTCTGTTGATTCACGCCCACTTTCTGTTGATTCACCCCTTCCTTCTGTTGATTCACGCACTCCTTCTGGCGATTCACGCACTCCTTCTGGCGATTCAGACCTTGCTTCTGTTGTTTAACCCCTTCCTTCTGGCGATTCACGCCCTTCTTCTGGGGATTCATGGCCTGCTTCTGTTGATTCACACCTTCCTTCTGGCGATTCACGCCCTCTTTCTGGCGATTCAGCCCTTCCTTCTGGCAATTCACGCCCTTCTTCTGGGGATTCATGGCCTGCTTCTGTTGATTCACACCTTCCTTCTGGCGATTACCCCGTCATTCAGCCAGCCCTTATACATTTCAATTGTTATTATTCACAATTTAGACACAAATCACAGAAGGAAATTGCAGATTGCTGTAGAAAATTATAAATAGATATATAAGGAGGTGGAATTTTGTTCGAAAGTTATAGAAGGAAATCATATGATCTGTTAATCTACGAGGCATTGCTGAGGCAGCTTAAAGGGAATTTCTGGTTTAATGACAAAATCATTGCTGGGTATAAAAAAGAGAAGGCAGGATATGACGGCGAAAGCGCTGTTGACTACACAATATCTACTTTTCGGCGTAAGGACTTTGTTGTTCTTAGAGGTTTACGTTTGAAAAATCCTCCATTTTATTTTCAGATTGACACGCTTATCCTCACAAAAAAATTCATTTGTATCCTTGAAATAAAAAACTTTAAAGGTATATTCAGCTATGATTCTAAACAACATCAGCTAACTCAGAAAGTGAATGGTAAGATAAAGTCTTACAAAGACCCTATCTTGCAGGCAGAAGCTCAAAAGAACCATTTAAAGACATGGCTTGTACATCGCGGGTTTTTTAACATACCAATTGAAACGCTTGTCGTAGTTGCGTATCCTTCCACTATTGTTGAGAATATTCATCAGGATGAATCGGTATATAATAAAATTATTCATACAGCAAGTTTGCCAATCCAAATAGAGAGACTTAATAACCTTTATTCAAAGGATTCACTAGCCAATTCATCAGTATATGAAATAGGCAGACAACTTCAACAGGCAGATGAGCCTCTTAGGACAAATGTCGTGCAACAGCTCGGTTTTACGGAGCATCATTTTAATGAAGGAGTTCTATGTACGAAATGCAGCCAGTCACCTATGAAAAGGCTGTATAAAAAATGGCTTTGCACGGAGTGTGAAAACACAGATACAAAAGCCCATGAACAAGTCATATTTGATTATTTCCTTATCCATGGAGACTCAATTACCAACAGCCAATGCCAGCAAATTCTTAAGATTAAATCGCCGCGGACGCCTCATACATTACTAACAGGGATGGAACTCAGACAGTCTGGTAATAACAGGACAAGAAAGTATCATGCCCCACCCTCACAAGGTTACCCACAGAAATCTCATATACCAGCAAACAGACTCATGAGAATACAACAGGAAAACCCCAATTGAAGAAACTTCTAAACTAAATGATAGAACCAGTCACTTTTTTGATTAGCCCTGCCTCAATCTTCCCCCATCCGACCTCCCAGCCCAATATTAAAATCCGGCTGAGCAATTTACTCAACCGGATTTACTGATTCATATAATAACTGTTCTAATTCGCCCGTATAGTCTTCTTTTTGGTCTGCACTCCAATGCAATGCTTCTGCCATATAATTAATAACATTATCCTTATATGTTCTTACAAAATCAATATCGAAAAATAATGCTCCGGTTCGCCGTATAAAAAAGTCAACTGGTTTAAAAACCATTTCATGCTCAAGCGCATATGTTAGTTCAGCAAAAACTACATGATCAATCCCAGCTTCATCCGCAGTTGGCTTTTCTCCTTGATAGAGTTCGAAAACTTTATCAATATTTGCGCCATATTTTTGAATTAAAAATAGTGCTGTTTCTTCGTCAATCCCCAATGCAATTGCTTCGGCAACTTTACGATCCTTGAAGCGTTGGAACCCTTTAGAGCCGCCAACTTCACCTCCAGATATCGGCAATTCTTCTGTATCGGACTTGGAATATAAAATCCCATTCTCCTTTTTCAGCTGTTCAACAATGGTATTAACAGCCTCTTCCGCCATTTTACGGTAACCTGTTAATTTTCCACCAGCCATTGAAATAAGACCAGAATCAGCAATGAAGATTTCATCTTTCCGGGAAATTTCACCCGGATCCTTTCCGTCTTCGGCAATTAATGGCCGTAAACCAGCATAACTCGATTCAACGTCATCTTTCGTCATATCCAATGAAGGAAACATAAAGTTGATAGTATCAAGTAAGTAATCGCGGTCATCAACAGTCATAGTTGGATGTGATATTTCCCCCTCAAAACTTGTGTCGGTAGTTCCAACGTAAGTAACTTTATTTCGAGGTATGGCAAAAATCATTCGACCATCAGGTGCATCAAAATATATAGCTTGCTGCAAAGGGAACCTATCCTTTGAAAACACTAAGTGTACTCCTTTTGTTAACTGCAGTGATTTCCCCTGTTTGGATCCATCAATTTCACGCAGGTCATCCACCCACGGTCCACCAGCATTGATTATTTTTTTAGCATATACATTATGTGTTTCGCCACTGATCTGATCCTCAACTACTGCACCTTCAATTTTTCCGGACCTATAAATAAAATCAACGACCTTCGTATAATTAATTGCATGTGCTCCTTTTTCGACTGCCTTTTTGACAACTTCAATCGTGAGCCGTGCATCATCCGTTTTATATTCAACGTAGTACCCTGCACCTTTAAGATCCTTTTCCTTAACAAGTGGTTCTTTTTCCAGTGCTTCATTAGGCTTTAGCATTTTCCTGCGCTCGTCTTTCTTTACTCCTGCTAAAAAATCATAAACACGAAGTCCAACACTTGTAGTAAATGGACCAAAGTTACCACCTTGATAAAATGGCAGCATCATCCATTCTGGTGTCGTAACGTGTGGGCCGTTTTCATAGACAATCTCCCGTTCCTTTCCGACCTCAGCAACCATTTTAACCTCATATTGCTTTAAATATCGCAAACCGCCATGAACAAGTTTGGTCGAGCGGCTTGAGGTACCAGCGGCAAAATCCTGCATCTCCACAACAGCAGTGTTTAACCCGCGTGTAGTAGCGTCTAATGCAATTCCCGCTCCAGTAATGCCTCCACCAATAACTAGCACATCAAGTTCTTTTGCTTCAATCTGTTGAAAAACTTCACCTCTTTGGTAACTTGAAAAAGTTGTCATAATACTTCACTCTCCTCATTACTATCATTATAAAGGCCATTTACATATATACTAGAAAAAAAAGAAACCACAAAACAAGCTAATGAACTCTACTAATCATCAGCAATTTGTGGTTTCTCCATTTCTCCGACACATCTATTAACTTAATTATATTGTAGCACAATTCTTCAAAGTAGGTAAAGCAATTTAATCTTTCACTTCTCCAGTATTGTGTTGCCCAAACTCCTTCATTATAGCGGAATATACATTTTCAATATCCTTACCCATGCCGGATTCCACAGCTGCCACATATGCTCCTTCAAGTAATGGGGCCTCTATTATTTTGATATTATCTATTCCCGTCATTTCAAGAGATAATTCAGCATTCATCTTTGCACTTCCAATATCATAAAAGAGCAATACTCCATTCCCGTCATTTGCACGATCTATAGCCAGCTGTATCTTATTAATGCTTGTTCCAATATCATTTTCGTCCGTACCACCAGCAATTTCAATAGGTACTTCCTTAATGACTTGGCGGATAATATCTTTTATTCCCTCAGCCACTTTATTACTATGCGAAATCAATACGATACCAACGTAACACATTACTTTTCACCTTCTTTAATCACTTCAGATAATGCCTCAAATATATAAAAGGATGTAGCAGCTCCTGGATCGATATGTCCAATTGATTTTTCTTTGAAATAAGCTGCTCTTCCCTTAGTTGCCATAATTTCCTTTGT
>JBDNGJ010000100.1:0-31772 GCA_041689365.1 Virgibacillus sp. | reverse complement strand
TCAGAGACGATGAGGTTGATAGGTCCGAGGTGGAAGCGTGGTGACACGTGGAGCTGACGGATACTAATAGATCGAGGACTTAACTAATTAATACTGATGGAATGTTGATGTAGAGCTCTTATTTAGTTTTTAGGGTATAAACTTTTAAAACCTAAAATTCAGGATACACTGTTTAAATACAAAACATCTGAAGGTCTGGTAGCATTAGCGGAGAGGACACACCTGTTTCCATGCCGAACACAGCAGTTAAGCTCTCCAGCGCCGATGGTAGTTGGGGCTTTGCCCCTGCAAGAGTAGGACGCCGCCAGGCAACTGATAAAAAGCCAGGATATGATCATTCATATCCTGGCTTTTTTAGGTATAAATTCTTTCTTACTGCATAAGTGCAACTTTAGCTTGGTGATAAGCCCAGTTTTCTAATTGAGGAAGTATAAGCCTTATTAAAAGAATAGTAAACATCATTCTGTCATCAAATTTGATGGTTATTTTTCATTGGTATAATAGTATTTTCGGTTCAGTGTTAGCCTGGATTTTGACCTACAGTTTCATGTGCAAATTGACTTGTCGTTTAATATTATAATGTAGTCTGAATATTTATGTTAAGCTAAATATAAAGATTATTAACGATGCTTAACTAGACATAGCAAGTTAGTATAGTAAGTTCAACATAAGCAATTTTTCAAGAAAAAAATATGTGACAAAGGGGAAAACGATTGTGAAAAGTTATGCTGGTTTTGGTAAAAGATTATTAGCAAGGCTTTTAGATGTTACCATTTTTTCAATTTTAATTGGTGGTTTATTTTATGTTTTTACAGGTGATTACAGTATTGCTTGGAATAAAGGATTGATTTGGGATTTATTTTACACATTATACTTAATTGTAATCCCCGTGTTATGGGGCGGATATATTATGGGTAAACGAATTTGTGATATCAAATTAAAACGAACAGATGGTGGCAATGTTAAACTTTCCAATACCTTTTTAAGAGAGTTTGTAGGTTTTCACCTTATTGGTATTGTCACACTTGGAATATCCTTAGTAATAAGTATTTTTATGGTCATATTACGGGAAGACAAAAGAGCAATTCACGATATTGTAGGTAGAACTTATGTAAGTGAAAATTAAAGTTTCATAACGGGATTAATTTTGGAAAAATCAATTCTAGTTGCATTAGAAAATCATATTATAATTAAGCATATATTTAGCCCCTATGGTTGAAGAATCTATTTTTTAACGGCACGAGGATCCGCTTCGACTGTTTGGCGGATCCTCATTCCGTTATTTGCTTGAAAACCCTTGTCTTAAGCATGGGGATGAATCCTCATTCCGCTATTTGCCATATTTGCCTCAAATTCGGCTAATTTTTTGCTATTAACGGAATGAGGATTCACTTCGACTGATTGCAGATCCGGATTCCGAGTCGCAATACTTCATTTCCTTATTATATAATCCTGCCAGTCTAAGTTACAAACATACCCTAACCCCATAAAATCCTTTAAAAACAGAAACAACTCATTTTTAGTGTTACAAATGAGATTTGAAATAACATAGCAATTAGCATTCGTTTTAGTGCAAACTTCTAACAAATATGAATCCTATACATGATTTAGTAGACGAGAGAGACAATATAGGTATAAACTTATTAGGAGCGTAATGATGCTTAAAATCAAAATCGTAATTACTTTAATTGTATGTATTTTACTTCTTCCACAAGTAACCTCTGCAAGTGTCATTCATGTTGTAAAAAAAGGGGAAAGCTTATGGGGAATTTCAAATATATATGGAACGTCAGTAGAGGAGATAGTAAACTCCAATGGTCTGCCATATAAAGATGTAATTAACCCCGGATTACCGTTATTAATTTCAGGTAATCATTATATTGTTCAAGCAGCTGAAAGTATTTGGGAAATTGCACAGCGTCATTCAACTTCAATTGAAAAGATAAAATCCGCAAATAATCTAGAGAAAAATAATCTATACCCTAACCAAAAATTAACTATCCCTTCTACACCAAAAAAGGAAATATTTACTGGTGCTTTTATGGTGCCTGCAGGAGATAAAGCAAGTAAATCATTATTAAAGCACTATAAAAAACTTATATCTACAGTCGGCTTTTTTGAATACCATCCCGATTCACAAGGAAATCTCAGTAAAATGCCCGTTGAGGCAACTGTGAAAACAGCATGGAAGAATAACTTAATTCCATATGCAACAATAACAAATTTAAGTTCCAGCGGATTTGATGATGAATTAGCTCACCAAGTAATTGGCAACAAAGAGACCCGAGGGAAGCTGATTAATAATATTTATGCTGTTCTGCATAAAAACGATTATAAAGGAGCCATTATTGACTTTGAAGGAATTAAAAACAATGATCGTGAGAACTTTAATCAATTTATAAAGGAACTGACAGCTAAACTTCATCCGGTTGGTATGAAAGTTAATGTGACGTTGCCACCAATGCAAGGGAACCGTAATCCGGATTATTATTCGGGTTACGACTATAAAACACTTGGAAAAACTGTGGATTCTATGTTTCTTATGACATATGATTGGCATTGGTCTGGAGGTCCTGCCGGTGCTATCGCTCCCCTGGGAAAAGTTAGAGAAACCATCGAATATGCAATTTCTACAGTTCCGCGCTCCAAGATTATTCTTGGGATTCCTATGTATGCATATGACTGGAATATTGATAACAAAGAGCAGAAGGGGAGTGCATATGCCCAGGAACATGCAATTAAATTAGCTCTTGATCATGGGTCAGTGATTCATTATAACAAGAAAACTCATCAGCCGTGGTTTAGATATAAAGATCAAAATGGCGATCAGCATGAAGTATGGTTTGAGGATGCTAGGTCAATTTTAGCAAAATACCGCCTTGTGAAAGACTATAATCTATATGGAATGGGGGGCTGGAAAATGGGTCTTTCCTTTCCACAGGCAGAAGAATTGCTTAAGGAAGAGTTTAAACCGAGAGAGTAAAAATAAATGATAAATCAACCTAGGGACTATTTAAATTTTGATAGTCCCTTTGTTGTTCCATTAACACACATGAAATGTTTAATTTGTATTCTGCCGGGTATTAATCAAGCAGAATGTTTTAACAGGATAAGGTGATAATATGCTTATAACAATTATTTCATGGATTGCGTTAATAATTGGCTTGATTTGTTCTTTGATCATTGTCATTGATGTTATTAGACATCCACAGATGATGAAAATAATGAATGTGGTTTGGCCGATAAATGGGTGGTTTTTTGGCCCATTTGCGTTATGGACCTATTTTAAATGGGGTAGGTTAAAAGCAAAAAATATAAAGGATGAAGACCGTCGCGGAAGATCTGCAAGGGTATTTGTATCGACTAGCCATTGTTCGGCCGGGTGCACTGTTGGAGACGCAGCAGGTGTACCAATCGTAGCACTAACAGGAATGACTGTTATTGGGTCGACTTTATTTGCTCATTTTGTTGTTGAATTTATATTGGCGTATATATTTGGGATTGTATTTCAGTTTTATGCTATATATCCCATGAATAAGGAGCAGGGAATAGTTAAATCAATTAAAGCTGCTATTAAGGCTGATACTCTGTCTTTAATAGCCTTTGAAATTGGGATGTTCGGGTGGATGGCAATTGTCCATTATATGCTATTTGCCCAGCCGCCAAAACCAAATGAGGCATCCTATTGGTTCATGATGCAAATTGCAATGATTCTGGGATTCCTGACTAGTTATCCTGCTAATTGGATTCTTGTAAGAAAAGGAATTAAAGAGGAAATGTAGAATAGCCCTGGAAATATGAACTATCCTTAACATCAGCATCCTGAATAATAACTGAAGGATAGGGGAGTTCACTATTAGCAAATCCAGTTGGTTTATCTTATTTCCAATTTTGTTAACCCGAGAAAAAGAACAGCAATGATGAATAGAAGAGCAAAAGGATACTTGAAAAAAGAGTAAACGGTTTGGCCAGATTTTTTACGTATTTGATCTTCTGCCGTGTATAAAACCAGCAGCAAAATCATGGTCACGATAAGTGCCATAATTTTAATAGTAGTATCGGGTCTGGACATCCCAAGCATATCTCCAAGCATTGCCCCCATCATACCTCCCATTAATCCAGATATCATGCCATCGATGACAGCTGGCAATCCAACAGGTAATCCAGCAATGAACCCTACTAATAAACTGAGCAGGACAGAGTAAATGGTTGAGCCAAATAGATCTCCCTGGTTGAATACCCCTAGAATTGTTCCCATTAATATACCAACCATCATAGCAACTGACATGGAAATCATCATTCCGTTCATTTGAGACACCCATTTACGATAGTAAGAAATATACGTGATAATTGCCAGTACTTGAATAAAACACGTTCCTATTATAAAAAATAATCCAATCGACATATGTTCAACTCCGATCGTAAGTTGTCCACTAGTATTGTATTCATCGGCAATCATCAATATGCAATACCATACGAGGGTATGAATATAAAATAAAATATATTTTATATGTGTGGATATCTTTTATATTCATATTTATTTTGATTAAAATGTATCTGTTGACAATAATACGCAAGGGGGGTATATTGGAATTGAAGAAAGAAAGGAAGTGAATCAATTGGGAGAATACATGCATGATCATCCGGTTACACCTCGAACAGAAGATGAGAAACAGGCTGTTGCTAACCGGCTAAAGCGAATTGAAGGACAAGTACGAGGTATTCAAAAAATGGTTGAAGAAGATCGTTATTGTATCGATATATTGGTTCAAATTAGTGCTATTAATGCTGCTTTGAAAAAAGTGGGCTTTTCCATAGCTGAGCGTCATACAAAGCACTGTGTCAGTGATGCGGTGCAATCCGGCAATGGAGATGAAGCAATTGATGAGCTGTTGGAGGTTTTGAAACAGTTTTCCAAGTAAAGGGGGGATTTTCATGAGTGAGTCAGAAGAATATCAACATACACAACTTGGGGTGACGGGCATGACTTGTGCGGCCTGTTCCAACAGAATTGAAAAAGTTTTAAATAAAATGGATGGTGTGGAAGCAAAGGTCAATTTAACAACCGAAAAGGCAACGGTTGACTATAATCCATCCACAACTTCCTATGATAATATAGCAGCTAAGATTGAAAAGTTAGGCTATGGCGTTCAAACTGAAAAGGCTGAATTTGACGTTTATGGCATGACTTGTGCAGCCTGTTCTAATCGAATTGAAAAAGTGCTTAATAAACAAGGCGGTGTCAAACTTGCCAGTGTAAACTTGGCTACCGAAAGTGCTGCTGTTGAATATAATCCAGGATTGATGGAAGAAGCTGATATCATTGGCAGGATTCAGAAACTTGGCTATGATGCTAAAATAAAAGCAAACCAGGAAGACAAAAAGACACAGAAGGAAAAGCAGTTAAATCAGATGAAAACAAAACTTATTGTTTCTGCTTTGCTTTCGGCACCGCTTTTAATAACGATGCTTGTTCATTTAGCTGGAATTAACGTACCAGCTATTCTGCTTAATCCATGGTTCCAATTTGCATTAGCAACACCCGTCCAATTCGTTATTGGCTGGCAATTTTATGTTGGTGCTTACAAAAATTTGCGTAATGGTGGAGCAAATATGGATGTGTTGGTTGCTTTGGGTACAAGTGCTGCTTATTTTTACAGTTTATACGAAGCATTTAAAACAATTGGGAATCCAGGGTATATGCCGCATCTTTATTTTGAGACAAGTGCAATATTAATTACATTAATTCTATTTGGAAAATATCTGGAGACAAGTGCGAAAAGTAAAACGACGGTTGCATTATCAAAATTGCTCGATCTGCAAGCAAAACAGGCACGTGTTATCCGTAATGGTGAAGAAGTTATGATTGCAGTTGAAGATGTGACAGTCGGTGATCACTTAACTATAAAACCAGGTGAAAAATTCCCTGTCGACGGAATTGTTGTAAAAGGAAAGACATCAGTTGATGAATCAATGATTACAGGGGAATCTATCCCAATTGAAAAAGATGAACAGTCAAATGTGATTGGTTCGACAATGAACAAAAATGGTACGGTTGAAATGGAAGCGACTAAAGTTGGTAAAGATACAGCTCTTGCATCGATTGTTAAAGCGGTAGAAGATGCTCAAGGTACAAAAGCGCCAATTCAGCGCCTTGCGGATGTTATTTCAGGCTATTTTGTTCCAATTGTTGTAGGTATCGCAGTTTTGACATTTGTAATTTGGATTTCATTTGTAACCCCAGGTGCATTTGAACCTGCATTAGTAGCAGCTATTGCAGTGCTTGTCATTGCATGTCCTTGTGCCTTAGGGCTTGCAACGCCGACTTCGATTATGGTAGGTACTGGTAAGTCTGCTGAATCTGGTATTTTGTTCAAAGGTGGCGAGCACTTGGAGCGCACACATCAGTTGGACACGATTATTTTGGATAAAACAGGAACGGTTACAAAAGGTAAACCGGAAGTAACCAATTTTACTGGTGATGAGGAAACACTAAAATTAGTTGCCAGTGCAGAAAAAGGTTCTGAACATCCTTTAGCAGAAGCAATTGTTGCGTATGCCACGGAAAAAAATATGGATTTAGCAGATACAAACAGTTTCACTGCAGTACCCGGCCAAGGTATAAATGCTGTGATTTCCGACAATCAGATACTTGTAGGAAGCAGAAAATTACTGACCGAAAATGGTGTGGATATTACTCAATATGGAGAAGAAATGTCAGGCTATGAGACAGATGGAAAAACTGCTATGCTAATAGCTATAAATGGTGAATATCGTGGAATTGTCGCGGTAGCAGATACAATTAAGGAAACAGCCGTTGAAGCTATTAGTCAATTGAAGGAGCAAGGTTTGGAAGTTATAATGTTGACAGGCGACAATGAACGAACTGCACAGGCAATTGCAAAACAGGTGGGTATTGATCGGGTTATCGCTCAAGTTTTACCTGAGGAAAAAGCGGATAAAGTTAAAGAAGTCCAGCTGCTTGGTAAAAAGGTAGCTATGGTTGGTGATGGTGTTAACGATGCGCCTGCATTGGCAATCGCCGATATTGGCATTGCAATTGGTACTGGTACAGAAGTAGCAATTGAAGCTGCGGACGTGACAATACTGGGCGGTGAGTTACTGCTGATACCAAAAGCAATTAAAATCAGTAAAGCTACAATCAAAAATATTCGGCAAAATCTATTTTGGGCATTTGCCTATAATAGCGCCGGAATCCCGATAGCTGCCGTCGGATTATTGGCACCGTGGATTGCTGGTGGCGCGATGGCATTAAGTTCGGTCAGTGTTGTTTCTAACTCACTTCGATTGAAGCGAGTTAAGATATAGTTATAAAACATTTTGGAAAGGGGGGAAATAGTATGCAAATCACATTGGATGTTAAAGGTATGACATGTGGTCACTGTAAATCATCCGTTAAAAGTGCTCTTGAAGAATTGGATGGCGTAACAAGTGTTGAAGTGGATTTAGGATCTGGGAAAGTCGATGTCACTTATGATGATGCACTTGTTAATGTGAAAGATATGCATGAAGCAATTGAAAATCAAGGCTATGATGTCGTAGCATAATATAAAATGAATAGAATAGGACAAAAGTATAATTAGTCAAAGTAAAATCCGAACTATGATTCAAAATTCTTTAAATGGAATTTGAATTAGTTCGGATTTTTTTGCAGTTAAGAATATATAACTACTTTCTTACTGCATAGTTTTCTAATGATGGTTTTAGTCGGCCTTCATTTAGTCGCTTTTTCCGGGGTCTTCGGAACGTGCTGTTCCCATAGGATAAGGAAAGCTTCGGCAGCATTACATCGCACGAAGAAAATTGGTTTTTATTTTCGAGGAGTCTACGTATTCTGCCTCCACTGATGGAGATATCTTGACTAGAGTATGAAATGTTCCCTGTGGCTAAGTAAGCAATATCACAATAAGCTTAATTTATAAAATGAAGTGAGCAAAACCCGGCGGAGGAAATACGCGGAGACTGCTGGGGGAGAAGAAGGCTCAACAGCCGCCCCCCAAAAAGCGAAGTGTATTTCCGAAGCGGTGTTACTGCACCCAACCACTGTGACGCATTTTATATCAATTACGTATTAAAGTCAGCCATGAAAATGAACAATCTAACATCCTATTATTTATTTTATTCATCTTTCAAGTGGAAATTTTTAGTTATGTCCCAGCCTCTTTTTTGAGCAGTCAAAAAATATATTACTGTCATAATCTCCCTATAATGGATTATATTATAAAAGTAACAGGGGTTCTTGTGAAAGCAAAATATACTTTCATAAGACCCCCTTTAACAAATGCAACGTGTTTTTAATGTAATTTTATATGGATGCTTTTACATTGTTAAGCTGACCTAGTGCGGCGGAATAGGTTTTCCAGCCACCATCCAGGTTTTTAACTTTATAACCATTTTCCTGCAATATTCTGGTCGCTATATAACCGCGTAAGCCTACTTGACAATTAACATGAATTGTTTCATCCTTTGGTAGTTTATCAAGGTGATTCCTTAAATGATCAAGTGGAATATTCTTGGCACCTGTGATAAATCCATTTTCCAACTCGACTTGATTACGCACATCTATTAATACACCACCATTTTCTACAATTTCATCGATTTCATTCCACTGAACTGTTTCAACAAAACCTTCTACGATATTCCCAGCAACATAGCCAGCCATATTGACCGGGTCTTTTGCCGAAGAATAAGGGGGTGCATATGCTAATTCCAAATCTGGTAAATCAAGAACTGTTAAGCCACCTTTTATGGCTGTGGCAATCACATCGATACGCTTATCGACACCATCTATTCCAACAGCTTGAGCCCCATAAATTTTGCCTGTTTCCTGATCAAAAACAAGTTTTAATGCAATTGGTGTAGCGCCAGGATAGTATCCGGCATGGGAAACAGGATGTACATGAACAACCTGATATGGGATGTCTAAGCGGTTTAACGTTTTCTCATTATTACCTGTTGCAGCTACAGTGTAATCGAAAACTTTGGCAATTGAAGTACCTAGTGTACCGTTATATCTTACTTTTTCGCCGTAAATAGTATCTGCTACAATTCGACCTTGTCGGTTGGCTGGCCATGCTAATGGAATCATTGTCGGTTGATTGTTTGTGTAATCTTTTACTTCGACGGCATCACCAATTGCATATATATTAGGGTCGTTGGTTTGTAACGAATCGTTAACTTGTATTCCGCCACGGTTACCAACGTTTAAGCCTGCATTGACTGCTAGTTCATTTTCTGGACGAACTCCGATTGATAGAAGTATCATGTCAGTTTCAATTTCTCTTCCATTGTTTGTTATCACTTTTGTACCATTATTCTTAAAGGAATTCACACCATCATTTAAGATAAGATTTACCCCTTTTTCTACAAGATGATGATGAATAATTGCAGCCATTTCATAATCAATTGGCGCCATTACTTGGTTAGACATTTCAACTATAGTTACTTCAATCCCACGATCATGTAAGTTTTCGGACATTTCCAAACCTATAAACCCACCACCGACGACTACAGCTTGTTTTGGTTTTTGCTCATCAATATAGGCCTTAATTTTATCTGTGTCTGGAATATTACGTAATGTAAAGAGTGCTCTTGCTTCGTCAATACCCGGTATAGGTGGTACGATTGGACGCGCACCTGGTGACAAAATCAATTCATCATAAGTTTCTTCATATGTTTCATTCGTTTGTAAGTTGCTCACCTTTATGGTTTTATTTGTGCGATCAATTTGTGTGACCTCACTAAATGTACGAATATCAAGGTTGTATCTGGCAGTCATACTATCGACTGTCTGAACAAGTAGTTTTTCACGATCTTTAATCGTTTCGCCAATATAGTAAGGTAATCCACAATTTGCAAAAGAAATATATTCACCTTTTTCAAACATGATAATGTTCGCATTTTCATCTAATCTTCTAAGACGTGCTGCAGCTGTTGAACCACCTGCAACTCCACCAACAATGATAATTTTTTTATTCATCATACTTTCCTTCTTGTATTATACCTGGTGGGGTATCTAATATCTTAATAATAATACTCATGATAATTATCTGCAGTGATATATATCACACATTATAAAAATACCTATATGGGTATTAGAGGGGTTAAAAAAAGAAAGAGTTTTACCAGTCATAATAAGTAAAACTCACTCTTTTTGAATATTTTCCTTCAATAGCTGCATGCGCTGGTTAAATAGGGTTGGATATGATAAATAACCAAGCATGATACTCGTGATAACAGCTGTAGTCAGAAGCAGGAATAATATGAGTAATTGAAATAGTACTGCCTGAACAGGGTCAGCTCCTGCAATTATCTGCCCGCTCATCATCCCCGGAAGCTGTACAAGCCCAATTGTTTTTTGGCTTTCAATAGTAGGGATTGTACTCGCTTGAATAGATGTAATTAGTTGAGTGTGAATCGCCTGTTTGGGAGTTCCGCCGAGCGATAGTATGAGTTCCGTTTCATCTTGATGTGTTTCGATTTCTGATGTAAAGCGGTTAAGAAATAAAATTGACAGCACCGTTGAGTTTCCGATTACCATTCCACTGATTGGGATAACGTATTGTGGTGTGGGAGGCGTGATATTCAGGCCAAGTAAAATACTTTGTGTCAGGACTTCAATAAACACAAAGGTTACTATTAACTTCCATGTGATTCCTGGTATAGACGCTCCCTTTTTCCTGGCATTTTGTGTGGCGGCTCCAATCATAAGCAATATCATCAGTAATATGTAGATGATGTTTTCGGTATTGAATACAAATTGAAGGACGTACCCAACAGCGAGTAATTGGATAATGGATCGAACCACTGCAATTGCAGTATCCTTTTCCAAACCTAGATTAAATACTTTGGATAAGACGAGCGGAATAATTACGAAAAGAAGTGCAATGGATAAGGTAAGAAAACTCATTCCACTTCACCCCTAACAAAGTCCTTCATTCTATCATCAGTTGGATCTTTTAAAAAGTCACTTTCGCCAGTTTCTATTAATTCTCCACCCATCATGGCCCACGTATAGTCACCAATTGACATTGCCTGCTGCAGATTGTGTGTTATCCAGAAAATCGTCGTATTGTACGTATGATTAATTTTAGTAATAAGTTCTTCAATATCCTGTCTTGATACACTATCCAGCGAGGATGTGATTTCATCAAGCAATAAAATCTTCGGCCTGTTTACGAGAGTCCGGGCAATTGATATTTTCTGTCGTTGCCCCCCTGATAAATCCTTGGTATTTCGCTGTAATGAATCCTTATTCATTCCGACAAGATGCAGTAATTCCTTCGCACGATCCTCAGATAACTTCTCACCCTGCAGTTCTAAAGGAAGGGAAAGGTTTTTCATCACGCTTCCACTAATCATTGTAGCGTTTTGCAGGGCAACACCAACGTTCCGACGCAATTTCACAGGATCATTGCTATTGATAGGCTTGTCATCTATATAAATATCGCCAGAATCTGGTGATCGCAATCCATTGCATAGTTTGAATAATGTTGTTTTCCCAGACCCAGATGGACCTACTAGTGTAGTTATTTTACCCTTAGGTATCGATCCTGTAATGTTTTTCAGAATATGTATATCATCAACTGAGTAATTTACTTGCTTAAATAGCAAGGCTTTGTTGTAGTCATTATTCATGTGTAATTCACTTCCTTTGATGTACGAGCATTACAATTATTATAACTTAATTGGTGCAGTATACTACAACAATAAGACACTATTACCTAACCTCTTTTTTTGGGGGATGACAGGAGCCGGCATATAACTGCGTTAAAATTCTAATGTTTATCTGAAGTACAATGATTCGATGTAGTTTTCTATCATAACTATATTTAACTTAGCCTCCGTTTTATCTTTTTCTTCCAAAGCTACCTTTAGCTCTTTGATATGTATGCTTAAATTGTGATATTCCGTTTTATCACCTAATAGCTGGTATCTCCATAAATTACTCTCGTATAATTCCTGGATAAGAGCTGTCTCATGTTTAGCTTTATCCCATTGTGACTGGTTCACTAATTCTCTAACTTCGATGGCCTTTTGTGAAATTGGCAGCCTTTGTATTTTTTCAGTTGAACATCCGAATAATATTGTGAAGCAAAGGAAAAGTATAGCTGATTTTGGTATTTTCATATCTAGTACTCCTCGTATCTTTTTAATTAACTTAACCATAATAATAAAAGATATGAACAATAGTTCTTATGATATGGAGGATTAACATGTCTGAATATACAATAGTAATTGTTCGAACTATATTTGCCTTCTTCTTTATTTTATTACTAGCAAGACTACTTGGAAGTAAACAAATAGCTCAACTGACATTCTTTGATTACATAACAGGAATTTCAATTGGTAATATGGCTGCAGCTTTAGCTATTGATGTAAATATGCAACCAATGGATGCGATAATAGGCTTGCTCTTATTTTCGCTTTTAACTACTATCGTCGTTTTTGGGGCCTTAAAATCACTAAAATTCAGAAAACTTGTTGAAGGAAGACCAACAATATTAATGAGAAATGGAAATGTGCTAGAGAAGAATTTATTTAAAGAGAAAATAACATTTGATGACTTAATGCAGGGGTTGCGTGAGAAGAGTGTTTTTAAATTAGCAGACGTTGAAATGGCGACCCTGGAAACAAGCGGTGTAATAACTGTGATGAAAAAAGCAGAATATAATCCCTTAACACCAAAAGATATAGGTATTCCAGTTGAAGCGGAGCATACTCCATCGTTAATTATTGTCGATGGAATATTGTTAGATAAGCGGCTTAATTATCTTGGCTATTCCAAAGAGTGGCTTCTTGGTGAAATTCTGAAACAAGGGGCCAAAAATTTTAAAGATGTGTTCTTAGCCCAAATTGATTCAAAAGGTAATGTTTATGTAGATTTATATAATGAAGAAGAAAAGGTGACACAAGTTAAACAGAAGCCTCTTTTATCTGCACAACTGAGAAAAATGCAGGCTGATTTGGAGGGGTTTGCGATTCAGACTAACGACCAGAATGCTAAACAAATGTATTACAATCAATCAAAAGAACTCCAAGATCTTATCAATAAAATCAATCCATATCTTAAAGAGTAAGTCATGTAACGAGTGTTTTTTGTTCTATCTATAAAATCAGCCGTTACCAAATCTCACGGTAACGGCTGATTCTTTAATAAGTTTGATCATATTGATTGACTTCAAACAAATCAATTAATTCTATTTTTGGGTGTTTATCTGTGAACCAACGCAGTGCAAACTCATTTCTAAATAAAACAATCGGATTATCTTCCCGGTCTCTGACGAGGATATTCCGCTCATCAAAGAGTGATTCGTCAACTTGATCAGCCTTAAGCCACCGGGGGATTCGCTCTCCAATTGACTCTAATTCCACTTCCACATTGTATTCATTTTGCATTCTGTATTTGAAGACATCATATTGCAATTCACCTACTGCCCCTAAGATGTAGGATTCAGTACGGTGTCTTTTAAACAATTGGATGGCACCTTCCTGTACAAGCTGTTCGAGGCCTTTCTTGAATTGCTTTGCCTTCATTACATTTTTGGCTGTTACCTTTTTGAACAGTTCTGGTGGGAATTGAGGCAACTCGTCATATTCAAAGTGTTCTTTGCCTTCAATTAATGTGTCGCCAATTCGATAGGCATTTGGATCATATATCCCAATGATGTCCCCGGCATACGCTTCTTCAATTGTCCCTCTTGAGGATGCAACAAATTGCTGTGACTGCGCTAGTTTAATTGGCTTATTGGTTCTTGCCAGATTAACACTCATTCCGCGTTCAAATTTACCCGAGCATACACGTAAGAAAGCTATCCTGTCACGGTGGGCAGGATTCATATTTGCCTGTATTTTAAAGACAAACCCTGAAAAGTCCGGATTATCAGGCTGAATGAGTCCCTCTGTAGATTTTCTTGGCTTAGGTGAAGGTGCCATCGATACGAATGTATCAAAAAATGTTTCTACACCAAATGGTGCTAGGGCACTGCCAAAAAATACAGGGGTTTGTTTTCCTGATAAAACAGTGTCTAACGAGAAATCATCTCCCGCTTCATCCAATAATTCAAGCTCACCTTCTGTTGCTTTAAAAGTGGAATTAGACACGAGTTCCTGATGTTCAGGTTTATCCAATTCCTCATACGGTATATAGACCTCTTCCTCGTTACCCTTATATTGGACAAATTGCTTTTTATGGCGATCAAAAACACCTAGAAATCGTTTACCCATTCCTACTGGCCAGTTCATCGGGTAGGTCTCAATATCCAATACTTCTTCAATTTCTTCCAATAAATCAAATGGTTCTCTTCCTTCACGATCCAACTTATTGATAAAAGTGAAAATCGGGATACCACGCATACGGCATACTTTAAATAGTTTTTTGGTTTGTGCTTCAATCCCCTTTGTTGCATCAATAATCATGACGACACTATCTACCGCAGTGAGTGTTCGGTACGTGTCCTCACTGAAATCCTCGTGTCCGGGTGTATCTAAAATATTTACCTGATATCCATCGTACGGGAAATTCATTACACTTGATGTTACCGAGATACCACGTTGTTTTTCTATTTCCATCCAGTCTGATGTTGCGAATTTACCGGACTTTTTAGCTTTAACAGTTCCGGCTGAGCGAATTAAATTCCCGAACAAAAGTAACCTTTCTGTTAAAGTTGTTTTCCCAGCATCCGGGTGAGATATAATCGCAAACGTTTTTCGTTTATTAACTTCGTCGTTTAGACTCATAACAAAATCCCTTCCATTCTAAATTGTTCAATTATAGTTACGCTAGTTACGATAGGGGATTTTTGATTTACATCGGAATTATTCTCCTTTAAAATTCTCTCACTTATTGGTTATACCATCAAAAGATAGCATGATTACAGCTTTAAAGTCAATTAACACAAAGGTATTAGAAGATGGGTAATTATCCGGTTACGAGTCCTCATCAGAGTTATGAGGAAACGAACTCAGTGAGAATACCGTGAAAAGTGTTCTCATCAAGGTAATGAGGGTGAGTTGTCTATTCAGTTTAAGTTAAAAAGTCACTCATCAGGTTTATAAATGGTTGAAAACTTTTAATTTGATAAAAAGAAGGAATTTTCGGGTAGAAGATAGAAATGAATTGGTAGCATAGAAGCATATTCTCTAAGAGACTATGCTGTTAGATTTTATGACTGATTTATAGATTCGAGTAACTATATATAAATAAAAAAGGAGCTGGTTATTATGTTTTCTGCATTAACCCCACTTGATTGGAAACGGAGAGCGGTAAAATACTACTCAGAAAAAACTGCGGTCATCGACGGGGATAAGCAGTTTACGTATAAGGAATTTGGGGAGCGTACCGACAGGCTTTCTGTAGCCCTACATGAAGCGGGCATACGAGAAGGGGACCATGTTGCAGTGATGTTGCCCAACACGCACTATATGTTGGAGAGTTTTTATGGTATCTGTCAGCTTGGTGCTGCAATGGTTCCTTTGAATTATCGTTTAACAGCCGAAGACTTGAAATATATTATCAATCACAGTGATGCGAAAATGTTAATCGTTGATGAGGAGTTTTGTGGTCCGATTGAGGAAATTCAAGGCAGTCTTTCGCTTGAACAGATTGTCATTGTTTCTGTACCAGGCCAGGAGACGACATTGAAAGGCGTGAATTATGAGGCATTTCTTCAACATGTTTCACAGAATGCTGAACCACCATTTGTAGAAATTGATGAAAATCAGCTTCTAACCTTAAATTATACGAGTGGAACGACTTCAAAACCTAAAGGTGTGATGTTGACTCATCGCGGTAATTACATCAATGCAGCTAATTTCATGTACCATCTTGGAGTGAATCACGATGATGTTTACCTTCATACATTACCGATGTTTCATGCAAATGGCTGGGGAGGCGTATGGGCCATAACGGCTGCTGGTGGTACCCACGTTTGTTTGAGGAAAGTTGATCCGCCTCTTATTCTGGACTTATTTGAAAGTGAAAATATCACATTGTTATGTGGTGCCCCAACTGTTGTAAACATGCTGGTGAATGAACCGAAAGCAAAGGAAACTAATATTAAGACGCATCCGCGTATGGCGACCGCTGGCGCGCCTCCAGCAGCGGCTCTTATTAACAAAGCACAAGATATATTAGGGTTAAATATGATCCATGTCTACGGTTTAACGGAAACTTCGCCTTTTATATTATATTGTGAATGGAAAAAAGAATTTGATTCAAAATCGGCTGATGAACAAGCGACAATTAAGGCAAGACAGGGGATTGAATTGGCTTTTAATGGAGAAACCAAGGTGGTCCATTCAGATGACGAAGAAGTAGCTTGGGATGGGAAAGAATTAGGAGAAATTATTACGCGTGGAAACGTCGTAATGGAAGGGTATTACAAGGATGAGGAAAAAACCGCTGCTGCAATTAAGGATGGGTGGTTTTATACAGGGGATCTAGCGGTTACCCATCCGGATGGGTTTATCGAGATTCGGGACCGTGCCAAGGATCTGATTATTTCCGGTGGTGAAAATATTTCATCCACAGAGGTAGAAGGGGTATTATATAAAAATCCGGCTGTTATGGAGACTGCTGTTATCTCAATACCTGATGAGAAATGGGGTGAGGTTCCTAAAGCGATTGTAGTGCTGTATCCAAATACGAATGTAACGGAAGAGGAAATTATAAACTATTGCAGGTCTAATATGGCTCATTTTAAAGCACCAAAAGCAGTTGAATTAGTGGAAGCATTGCCGAAAACAGCAACAGGAAAATTGCAGAAATATCGCTTAAGGGAATTGTACTGGGAAGGGTCAAAGAAGGTGAATTAGTCGACGAAAAGTGGAAGGAAGAACACGTGCAACTTCAAAGTTTGAAATCTAATGAGTTTATTTTAAAAAATGCCAGGCATTAACGGATGCCTAGGCATTTTTTGTTTGGCAGATAAGTACTTTCTTACTGCATAAGTGCAACTAAGGCTTGGCGATAAGTCAGGTTTTTCTAAGCAGATAAGAAAGAAGTACTTTACTTTATAAGAGTAATTATGTTCTATCAATAGTAATGCTTTTTGAAAAACCAAAGCTTTTCAAAAAATTGAACGTGACAAAAACGCTTTATTAAAAATTTTTCTATTTTCTAGTTATTACCTAAAACATGGAAATTAACGGTCTTTTCACACAAAAATCCGTAACCGTTTTCTTTATTGAATAAGCGCAATTTTAATGAGTAAACAAACATTATTTTGTATAAAAATAAATTAACTTAAATTATTCAAACTGTGACTAATACTCTGAAAACGGCTATGGACAAGTACTTCCCGAGGTGATATATTATGAAGAATTAATTTATAGAGGAGGGATTTTATGCTTAGTAATCCACTTATTGCTACAGTGCTTGTATTTGCTTTAATTGCACTAGGAGAGTGGCTATCCATCATATCAAGAGCACGAGTGCCAATGCTGCTCACAGCTATGGTAGGCTTTTTGGTTTTAACGTGGACAGGTGTTTTTCCTGAAGATATTTTAGAAAAATCTACGTTTGCAGCTTTAGGAGGAATCTTAATTGGTCCTGCTATCTTGCATATGGGTACATTAATTCCCTTCTCACTGCTTAAAAGCCAAATTAAAGCGGTGGTGATTGCATTAGGTGGTCTTGTTGTATCGGGTGTTTTGATATTAACAATTGTTCCACTAATTTTCGATTATGAAACAGCAGTGGCTGGGGTTGGTCCAATTAGCGGTGGAGTGATCGCTTTGATTATCACTTCTGAAAAATTGACCGAACTGGGACTGACAAGTCTAATTGTAATACCAGCTCTAATTGTTGCTTTTCAGGGAGTTATGGGAATGCCTTTAGCTATGAATTTCATGAGAAAATACGCAATGAAAATTCAACATGAAATGGATGATGGAACATTCATTCCAATGGCTAATGAAACAAAATCCGATGAAAAAGAAAATGCCAGTAAATCCAGTTCGCTAAAATCCACTGCTACATTGAAATTATTTTATATATTTGTTGGTGCAGCAATCGGTATTGCACTTGGAGAAATTACGCCGATTCACTACAGTTTATGGTGTCTGGCAATTGGAATTACCGGGCTCAAGCTTGGCCTGTTTGAATCAAAAGCTCTTGAAAAATCGAATTCATTCACTGTTGTTATGATAGCTATTATTTTCGTTGTTATTGGGACAATGGCTGATGTAACACCAGGGGATGTATTAAGTAATTTACCTAGTATTCTGCTAATCTTGGTTATAGGAACATTTGGTATTACGATTGGCGGGTATATCACTGCAAGACTTGTGAAATGGCATCCATATAAAGCAATGCCAGTGGCTTTGACAGCTCTGTTTGGCTTTCCAGGCGATTATTTACTTTGTGAAGAGGTAAGCAGAAGTGTTGCCAGAGATAAAAAAGAAGAAAAAGTTATCTTTGATGAGCTGTTAACACCAATGTTGATTGGCGGATTTACTACAGTTACAGTAGCGTCCGTTGTTGTAGCAGGACTATTGGTTCAAACGTTATAAAGGGAGGATTTACAGATGCCAAAAAAGATTATAAGAAATGGTTTATTAATTGATGGGAATGGTGGCGAACCGAAAAAGGATTGCGTAGTTGTAGTTGAAGACAAGGAAATTGTCTACATTGGTGCTGAAGCCAGTTTTTCTGCCACAGGAGATGAAACGGTCATAGATGCTCAAGGCGGGACAATTCTTCCCGGAATAATCGATACACATGTGCATATGATGATGGAATTTTCACCAATTGCTGAACGGTTGGAAACACCATTTTCGTTTATGTATTATAAAGCGGCTAAATATTTGGAGTCTACATTGGATGCAGGGGTTACTTCTGTACGTGATGCTCTTGGTACTGATCTTGGAGTGAAAAAAGCAGTAGAAGACGGACTTATTTCCGGTCCGAGATTACAATTAAGCATTAATGCCTTGACCATTACTGGTGGTCATGGTGATGGTTATACTGTTTCTGGAAGTGTTCAAGATTTGCTGCCTTCTGATTATCCAGGAATGCCTAACGGTAAATGTGACGGAGTTGAGGAAGTACGGAAAAAAACACGTGAGATGCTGCGCGCAGGTGCAGAAGTCATCAAAGTTCATGCAACTGGTGGTGTGTTAAGTGCAACGGACCACCCAGAGTTCACTCAATTCTCACAAGAAGAGTTAGAAACAATTGTGGAGGAAGGACAATTCCGCAAAGGGGTTAAGGTAATGGCTCATGCGCAAGGTGCTGAGGGGATTAAGAATGCTGTAAAAGCAGGAATACATTCCATTGAGCATGGCATCTTTTTAGATGATGAGGCTATTGATTTAATGCTTGAGAACGGAACATATTTGGTTCCTACTTTACTTGCTCCTGTTGCTGTTCTGGAAACGGCGAGTGAAAAGGGAATGCCTGATAGTGCTGTTCAAAAATCGAAAGAAGTTATAGAACAGCATAAAGAAAGCTTTACAAAAGCTTATAATGCGGGCGTGAAAATTGCAATGGGTACTGATGCTGGCGTTATGAAACATGGTACAAATTTACGTGAGTTAGGTTTAATGGCAGATGGTGGCATGACGCCAATGGATACAATTGTTGCTTCAACCAAAACAGCTGCAGAATGTTTAGGCTGGGAAGCAAAAGTTGGAACATTGGAGGCAGGAAAACTTGCTGACATAATTGTTGTCAAAGGAAATCCGCTAGAGGATATCTATTCACTTGCTGATAATGAAACAGTGCAGGTTGTCCTTAAAGATGGTAAAGTAGAGAAAAATATACAGGATTAAATGCTGACTTTAGCATATTAATGAGCATGGATACTTTTCCATGCTCATTTTTGCGGGTGAAAAAGTATAACTATATAAGTGTAAGGGGCTGAAACAATGGATAGGAATTTATCATTAAGAGAAAAACTGCTGGAACAATATAACGATGAACATAATTATGATGGTGTTCTAGGAGAACGGTTGGCCTTTCGATTAAATGAACTGTCACAAATTGGTCTAACGGACGATAATGGCTCAGATAGGCCTGGTTTTTCAAAAGAAGAAAAACAGGCAAAAGAATTGGCTGCAAGCTGGATGAAGGAAGCTGGTCTGGATGTACGAGAAGATGGGGCAGGGAATATAGTTGGACGACTTGATGGAAAAAATAACGGACTCCCGGCAATTTTATGTGGTTCACATCTAGATAGCGTGCCGAATGGAGGCCATTTTGATGGCCCGCTTGGGGTATTATCAGCGTTGGAAGTGGTTGAAGCTTGGAATAAAACTGGTTTTAAGCCTGAGAAACCTTATGAAGTAATCGTTTTTTCGGATGAAGAAGGATCACGTTTTAATGGTGGGCTAAACGGTAGTGAAGCATTAATCGGAAATAGTGACCTGGAGAAAAAATTAAAACTTGTTGATAAAGATGGACTAAGCTTTGAAGAAGTACTTAACAATGTAGGATTAACTATTGAAGGGTATTCTAATGCTAATCGCAATTTAGATGATATTGAAATGTTCGTTGAAGTGCATATTGAGCAAGGGAAGAGGCTTGAAAACAGGGAATTACCCTGTGGAATTGTTACGGGTATTGCAGGTCCGTGCTGGCTGGAATTAACGTTTAAAGGAGAAGCAGGACATGCAGGCAATACACCTATGAACGACCGGAAAGATGCATTGGTAGCAGCAAGTGAGTTTATATTTGAAGTCAATAAGCTGCCAGGTAAACTAAGTGATTCAGCAGTTGCAACGATCGGAAAGCAATTAGTTGAACCAAATGGTGTGAACGTGATTCCCGGAAAAGTAGTATTATATGTTGATATCCGGGATATCTTTCTGGAAACAAGAGATCAATTAGTAGATGAAGTATTATCTTTATCAAGAGAAATTTCCCAAAAACATCAAATTACTGTCGAGCATGAAGAGAAGTTGCGCGTAGAACCAGTTCCAATCGAGGAACAAACACAGAACATTATTGAACAATCATTCCATGAAAAAGGAATTGAGCCATATAAATTACCAAGTGGCGCAGGGCATGATGCAATGATTATTGGAGATAAACTTCCCGTTGCAATGCTGTTTGTACAAAGCAAAGATGGTATAAGCCACAATCCTGCAGAGTGGTCTAATTTAAATGATTGCGTACAAACCGTTCATGTGTTGAAGAATTTTATAGAAAAACTCCAATAAGTAGCCAAAGCTCCAATTGACAATTTAAATCTTTATCTAATTGAATCATTTATTTTAAAAAAAGAATTAGTTTAAAATGGGTTTTTTTGATTACAATATGTAAAAGACGAGAATTGTTGATCTAACTAAAAAGGAGCTTCGATATGGAAAAAATTCATCTGATCATTGAGAGACAGGAAGATCCGGATTCAAAGCCATATGATGAAGAATTTATGGTCCCATATAGCCCTAATATGAATATAATTTCGGCCTTAATGTATATTCAGCAAAACCCAGTTAATAAAGATGGAGAGAACACTTTTCCAGTACAATGGGAGATGAGCTGCCTGGAAGAAGTTTGCGGTATTTGTTCAATGCTCATAAATGGTGTGCCTCGGCAGGCATGTTCTACTTTGGTTGATAAGATTGAACATCCAATAAGGTTGAAACCGATGAGAACATTCCCGGTTGTAAGGGATTTAATCATCGATAGGGAAAGTATGTTTGATTCACTTAAGAAGGTAAAGGCATGGATTCCTATAGATGGTACATACGATTTAGGTCCCGGCCCAAGGATGAATGAGAACAAACGAGTAATGGCATATGAGCTGTCGAAGTGTTTTACATGTGGCGTTTGTCTGGAGGCGTGTCCTAATGTAAACGATAAAAATGAATTTTTAGGTCCGTTTGTTTTTCCTCAAGTCAGGCTCAAAAATGCCCACCCTACTGGTGAAATGAATAAGGATGAGCGGGTTGAAAGCTTCATGGATGATGGTGGACTTCAAGGATGTGGAAACTCCCAAAATTGTGTGCAAGTATGCCCAAAAGGGATTCCAATAACTACTTCCATAGGAGCGGTTAACAGAGAAGCAACGGTCCAATCGTTCAAAAGCTTCTTCGGTGCAGATTGATTGAAGTCTTTAATAAAGCTAATTAAAACTTGGCTCCCCAAGTTTTAATCGCACAAGCTTTGACTGATTTAATCAGTAGGAAAATTGGCATAACTTATTAACTGCCAAAGGAAAAACCTGTATCTGGAGTGATACAGGTTTTTTAGTGCCTTAAAATAGTTAGCGATTGTTACGGTTGTTGCGATTATTTCTGTCGTTATTATTATTGTTGTTGTTGTTATTGTCTAATTCATCAACAAATTCATTCTCATTAGCGAATTCGACATTGTCTGCGTCCTGGTTGCGGTTGTTATTGTTATTGTTGTTACGGTTATTGCGATTTCTGTCGTTATTATTTCCCATAACTAACCCTCCTGTTTTTAGACTTAAGGTAAAACGTAACTTCCTGATGTATGAAGTGTAATTTCACCGCAAGCCTTATTTTGCTCATTTCTTCTAATTTTATCCTAATTTTTTTATTTCAGAATGACGTGGTCGAAATGAATAGAAAGCTTTCCGGTGAAAACAGTTATATTTTATAAGAATTAACAAACACTAATATACAAAATTAGGAAAGGATGTTTTTTTCTATGGATTATATAAAAGTGTTAGGAATTAAATTTACCGCTATTTTCGTTACGGTGTTTTCACTATTTGGGATTTTTTATGATGCTACCCTGGGTAATCTGTTTTGGATAAGCTTACTAGTTACAGGGGTATCATACTTAATTGGAGATTTATTTATACTTCGGAAATTCGGGAATGTCACTGCATCGATTGCAGATTTTCCGCTAGCTTTTCTGTCATTATGGGTGCTGGGAAGTTTATTCTTAGCTGAAGGTATTCCTATTGTTACTATTTCAGTAATGGCAGCTTTTTTTATTACCTGCTGCGAGCCTTTTATTCATGGGTATATAGAAAATCGTTTTGCTGATGGGGATGAGCGTGAGGATTTGCGTCCCTTGAATCAATTGCAAACTGAATTTTCAGAGGAAACGAATGAACATACGATTGCCAATAAAGAGGAAGATACTGATAAATAATCCTTACAAAACTAGGATGCTGGGACAAAAGTGGTTAAGTCAAAGTGAATCCGAACTATAATTCAAAATTCTTGAAATAGAATTCGAATTAATTCGGATTTATTTTGCAGTTAAGAAACCCACATGGCTACTAAATGCACAGCCAACATCAATTATAAAATTTCTCATAGCAAATTTGAGGTTAGCGGACACCAGGGACCTTATTTGGCAAAAATCCACGATATTGGTGATGTTTGCGGACACCAAGGACCTTATTTCATACAATTACAGTCAAATAACAATGATGTATGTAAAATAAGGGCTACTGTGTCCGGATAACTTCGAGAAGGTTACTTTTATATAGAAATAGCGTCTCCTGTGTCCGCTAAAATCAAGTTGGAGTGGTGTTGTCATACAAAGGTATAACTACTTTCTTACTGCATAAGTGCAACTAAGCATTCACCAAAAGGCTAACACTACAGTATAAACCCCGAAGTAACTATGGGAGTCCTATTGGTAGCATTTAGTGAGGCTTCCTAACTACGCAGCTGGAATAGAATCTTGTTTATATCACCACAACTCCTGTGGGAGCTGAGGCCTAGATGAGACTACGCAGCGACGTAGGAGCAAGAAGGCTCATCAGCCACCCTAGGTGCACGAAGTGTATTTCCAGAGCGGTATAATAAGCACTCAAAACTTGTTAAAAGTTACTTTGCATTTATATCAACTACGTAGTAGATCCAACTATTGAAAATAAATTTTATCCTGTTATTATTCGTGTTTAAAGTAGAAGATTTAGTTATGTCATTTAACGAAATACTGATTTATTTGCAGCTGGCGATAAGCAAAGTTTCCATAGAATCCGTAAAAATAGGCTAATCACATGTACTAAGTGCGGATAGATGAATACCCTATAATGAATTCAAAAAACTGGGAGGAATCTTGATGCCTTTTGATGCAAAGCTTAATGAATATCTTACAAACGCAAATTTATATTTTTTATTAGCTAAAAAATATGAATATGTAGATCCGCAGAAACATATGTACTTTTATCAGAAACATTTTTATTATGCTGAAATGGTTGATAAATTATATATGCAAATGGAAGGGAATATGGGAGAGCAATACAACGTAATGCCGAATAATTATAATACAATGTATTAACTTCAAATTAGGCCTGGCTATTCAGGCCTAATTACATAAAATCGTCTTTCTTATCAATATAAAGGGTGCCATCCTGCTGAACCTCCGCATAAAAGATTTGCGAGAGGTAATTCACGTCAGCATTTTTAATTTGGCCTTCCACCCATTCCCTGTCAAGGTTTAATTTGGCTAAATTTTTAGTGTTTATGACACCGTCAGATATTACTTCTGTTGCTATCGGATAGGTATTTGGTGTTGTACTCAAAACATTCATATCACCTTTTGTTGCTGGCTGATTAATTTCTTTTTTCATGACAGATAGTTTTCCACTTGTTTCAAAAATGGCATAGGAAACATCAGACATAGAGAATATACTTTTTTGTCTTAACAAAGCGTTAAGCGATTCAATATCGAGTCTTGTTTTACGAAGTGAATTTTCCATAATTTTACCATCTTTGATAAGTATTACAGGATTTCCAGTAGTCACTTTTCGTGCGCCTTTTGATTTAATATCAATAAACCCCATAATAAGGGTAAATAAAGCCCATCCAACAAGTGCTAAAATACCGTTCCGTATACTTAGACTCTGACTTGTAGCAAGGCTTCCGGCAATGGTGCCAATTGCAATTGCAGATATAAAGTTAAAGAATGTCATTTGACTGATTTCTTTTCTGCCCATAATCCTAGCAAGGACAAAGAGGACAAAGAATGCTAATATGATTCGTAATAGTAATTCAGGTACGTTCATTTAGTTTACCTACTCTCGTTATAAATATTATTTGCTTTTGGCAAGTGGGAATTGATCTAAAAAACCAAATTCAATCATCAAATTTAGTGTATCCTCACCATATAATGAAAATTCGGCCATAAGACGGGAGAATTCAACACCAATATCCTTCCTCATAATTGTTCCCATTGCTGTGCCATACCGGGAGACTGTAGATGATACAAAAACTGAAATTTTATATAGCATTAAACGTTCTGAAAAAGGGGAAACTGTACTATCTGTAATTTCACTTTCCCACGTAGGAAGGTTTGGCAATTCGTCTGCAGTCAATAATGACTGAAAAATATCCATATGTTTCTCTGTGATTTCCTGTCCTCGTTTGAAATGCTCCCGCATTTTTTTGGATGAACATATTTGAATAAAACTTCTAAAAAATTCATGTATCAGTTCCATATTGATAAAGTTAGATTTTAACTGAGTGATTTCTGCCGTATTGAGTGGCCGTCTTCCAGTAAGCCAATTACCTGCAAAGGATTGTTTTTGTATTTTTTCGATGCTTCCAGGGACAGGCAGGTGGATTTTTGGCTCGAATAAGCCTTTTTTCTCCATTAGTGTGACGAGCTGATTAATTAAGTTCACTAACTTAGTTACAACAGTCAGATAGTAATTTCGTACATCAGAGCGTGTTGCCTCTGACAATGCAATCGAATAGATAGGGCCAGCATCCTCTGACAAAATATATTTAACAAATAATATAATGTTGTCATTATACAGTGCTGGTGCCTGATAATTTAGATCCTCACTTGAAAAGCCTTGAGGCAGGGGATGACCGGACTGATTTAATAAACTCTTTGCCCCGCGTACTTGAAAGGAAGCAAGGTCAAGAGCCTTTTCAAGCCATTCGACTACCTCTGGGTCCTTTGCAGTTCCTATAAAGTAACTTGTCACTCCCACAGCCATTGAATTACCTAGATAGGAGTTCCAAAGATTGGTGATTTCCCCAGGTGTTAAGGCATCTGTATTTTCCAAAAATAGTCCCTCCTATAAACTCGTTGTGATTAATTTCCCCGTTCATTGATAATTTATTCGATTATGCTATTGCGCTATACGTTTAAGAAATTTTCTGTTTAAAAATAAAAGAATCAAAAGGAAAGGATATATTACGGCTGAATACCATAACTTCCACTCATTATGATAAAAAATATCTACATTCAACAGTGCAACTTCATAGCATAAAGCAAATGTTGTTATTATCAAGATATAAATTATTTTTGGGAGAATACCACGGAGAAAAGAATATAAGTTTACAACTATGATATTTACTGCGGGATAGATACCAAAGGTGAAAATCAATGTCTTGGAATCGACCCCTTTATCAAAATAGCCATAAAAATTATATTTAAGATCAAGGAAAGTATCTATGAGAAGATGAAGAACAATAGTAATCAAAATTGTGCCATAAACCACTATCCATGAAATATTTTTTGGTACAACTATTGCTGCAAGGTTAAATACAGCCACTGACACAAGTAAAAATAACATCGTTTCACTTCCTTCGTTTTCTGAAATTATATGCTTTGATAATCGTTATCCAGTATGGCAACGCCAAAAGCTAAGTGTTCCCAAAGTAATTTTTCAATCATTTCAACTTGATTTTTATTACAATGAATGATGAGAATAAGTTCAGTCGATTTTTTGTTTTTCATTTTTATTTGCTTCTTTTGCTTCAATTTTTGGATTAAAAATTTAATCATGAAGCCTAAGACAAATCCACCAATTGCTCCTAAAATCCCCCATATAATTGGTCCCAATACCAAATGGAATCCAACACTTGCCCCAATTACGGCAAAAGCAGTAGCGAGGGCACTTGCCATATCGAATAAGCTTACGCCGTCAGACCTATGAAGTGTATCAAACAATTTCTTTTTATCCTTCCTGTTGTCGAGAGGAACTGCCAAAATATTTTCCCTAGGGATATTCTCTTTTTCCAGATAAGAAAGTGCTAACTCCAAATAGACTGAATGATCAAAGGTGGCCATTATATACATTTTTTCACTTGCTCCTTTTAATAAGGTTTAAGGGTAAATTAAATTGTTTATTTTGGTAGTTCTTTTTTAGGTGAGTTCTCTGTTCACTATCAAATAATTTATTATTTTCTACAGTATTTACGTAAGCATCATATATGGAGAAAAAGTAAACGGAAGGCAGAAACATTAACCACTCTGGCTTCAGGATTGAATTGGCGTACTGTATATTTCCTAAAACAATATAATGTACTCCTTCAAGAACACGTGAAAAGTAAACAATGATAACCGTCCAGGAGACAAGGAAAAACGCTACAACAATTCGGTGGATGTATAACTGACCAGCTCCGGGCATGAAAAAAGACCACATTACAGCCACCCAGGGTTTTCGTTTATCCAAATAATTAATCTCCATAGATGTGATTTGAAAATTTATAAAGTTCGCATTTTCATGTTCTGCAAGTATATAAACTTTATTTAAATCAATCGATGTCCGGTAACTGTCCCAAATACCATAAATATAGACAGGTATATATAAAAGTATCCATCTTGGTTCCAGAACCTCTTTTGCCATATCAAATTGTCCCCCAAAGGTATATACCATAGATACATTTAACTTCGAATTAACATTAATAACAATTTCCCACATAAACAAGAGAAATCCTCTTAAATATTTGGATAGTAGAAGATGACCAAATCCGGGGAAAGCGGCAGACCACCAAGCGATTATATATGGGTTCCTCAAATGGATTTGAGTAGTGCCTAGAGGGCTTACATATGCTTTATATCGTCTGGCTCTATCTGTATTTTGGTTGTTCTGCAAAAAATCCCCTCATTTCTACCACATTAAACGTTATTGTTAACAATTTGTCTGGTTTATATTTATTATTTTGGCTTGAATAGAATTAACGGCTTGAGTAAAACTATCTCTGTAAATAAAATCAAAGGAGTGTAACATTATGGGTATTTTGTCAGGTAACCCAAAGAAACAGCCCCTCCACTATGGAGAGGTATTTAGCATGTGGTCATATTTGGTTGTAGCAAAAGGGAATTACGCTGCTTTTCAAACTTATATTAATCACACGGGTGACAAGGATTTAAGACAACTGCTAGAAGAATTAATTCAAGGTATAAAAAAAGAGTCTGAAGATATAGAGGAAATTTTGAAAATGAATGGCATCACAATTCCTCCTTCACCCCCAGAACGCTCTTTAGCTGATCTTGAAGACATTCCTTCAGGCGCAAAGTTTAATGATCAGGAAATAAGTGCAATGGCATCGGCGAGCCTTGCTGCTGGGTTAGTAGCCTGCAGTTCAATTATGGGTCAGTGCACTCGTGAAGATGTTGCAATGTTATTCGGACAGTACCACATGAACAAAAGTCAGGTAAGTGCAAAGGCTCTCCGATTAAATAAAGAAAAAGGCTGGTTGATGACACCGCCGCTTCATACTGATATACCTAATCAGAGCTAGTTTGCAATAAATAAAGCGATGGAGGTGTGAATTTGTCAAAGAAGCGAAATAAAGTAAATCCAGAAGATAGCCATAAAGTCGCTGAAAAGAATTATGAGACTTCTGATTACCAAGGTCATACACAGATTGAAAAAGGTTTGGCCGAAACACATGAACAAGCTTCAGATGATTATTTTGAAGGAACAATTGACCAAAAACGTGAATAGAGATTCTTATCAAAAGTAAAGGAAGTGTTTCTATGCAATTAGCATCTCATGAGTTACATGACCTAAGTGAACTGATTGCGGGTTGTTATAACACTGTCAATAGTATGTCAAGTTATATTAATCAGGCACAGGATCCTGAACTAAAGGAGTTGCTGCAACGGCATTTTCCACTCCATGTTGCGGACTACAATTTAAAAGTTGAATTTGTACAAAGTCAAACGACTCCAGACATTTCGAAATTTGTTCCTGATTCATTAAAGCGGGGATTGGAGTCTTATACCCAAGCACCTGTAAGTCAGTTTCCGCAAGCAACACCAAGGACGAATGTACAGCAGCACAATGATCGTGAAATTGCTACATCCTATTTACTCGGTCAAAAAAGCTCAGCTAAAAATTATGGTATCTCAGCGGTCGAGTGTTCAAATCCGGATTTACGTACCTTTCTCGAGAATGCTTTTCTAAATAGTAATCGTCATGCTTATGAAATATGGCAATACATGACTAAAAAGGGATACTACCCATTAATGGCTGCACCACAAAGTGCAATCCAAACGATTGCTAACATAAATCAGCCAGTACAACAGTAAGAAGCTTGCACTTACAGTCACTTTTCATTTAGTTGGAAAGTGACTTTTTAGTTGATTCAGTTACTTTATTATGAAAGAAATTCATGCCACCTTTTAAGCTTGGCAAACGATAGTGGTAGTGAACCTTTCTTATTATTACTATCGATTCTCAACTTGTTTAGGTGGCATGAACAACCAATAATAGTTTTATCAGTTCAGCAGACTCAAGAGAAGGAACCACAATTTAATAAAAAACACCCTTTCAACACTGACAAGGAGAATCTTTATTAGTTGTAGGTAACTATTCAAATATTGCTCTAAGGAATATCAATTTCAACTTTTAACTGATTCTTGTTATCACGCTAAGGCTGTACAAACAGGATGGATTTTGGTTATCTAAGTATTTTGGGATTTTAAAAGGATTCTTTAATATTAAAATAATCAACCAGAAATAAAATTAAACAAATAATTCCTAGCAAGAACTCCTATATTTTCAGGAGCCTTTGCTAGGAAAAAATATCAAATAATTAACAGGCTACCGCGTTTGGCGGCAACCTTTAAAGGTATACTATTTTTTAAAACCACGCTGCGCCTACAATTATGAGAAGGATAAATAAAACGACGATCAACGCAAACCCATTTCCGGCACCATATCCAGCCCCAGCAACGGGACCACCGTATCCATAACCTGCACCAGCTACTGGCCCGTCAAAGCCGTATCCACCATAACCGTTATTATAACCAAATCCCATATGAAACCCTCCTAAGACTTATTTTTGCTTTATTTCTAATAACCAAATCCGACGTAGGCTGAACCTACAATAATTAAAAGAATGAAAAGCACTACAATTAAGGCAAATCCTCCACCATATCCTACTTCTGCGATTGGTTCACTCATTAATAAAACACCTCCGTGACCGTTTATAAATAATGTATGTGGGTAATTGTACATTGATATGGATAATAACCCATTTATTTTATTATGGGCTCTGATTTTTATTGGAGATCACAAGAGAATAATTATGTTGAATAGTTTTATTCTTATAGGTATGCCAATTTCCACTTTTCCCCTGGTTCGTTTGTCCTTTACTAAAATCCCTTCCATTCATATAATGTCATATGTTTGAAATGGATAGGGGGGTGATTGAATGTCGGTAGGTGATAACTATGCATTATGCCAACGATATAAGGGAAGGACCGTCGAAATAAGAACATTTAATGGGCGATGTCATAGAGGTATTATTCGACATGTTGACAATCATCAAGTTTATATACAGCCACTTCGGCGCCGGAAGAACTTAGGTGGTTTTGGTTACGGATTTTACGGTCCGGGATACGGCGGCTATGGCGGATTCGGCTATGGGATTGCATTAGGGTCAATCGCTACATTGGCTTTACTTCCTTGGTTTTTCTGGTAGGCATAGCGAACTCTAATGGAAGTAAAAACAAAACAGACGAGAACTTATTCGTCTGTTTTTTCACCCTTTTAGTTATAGTTAGTTCTGTTTTTTTATTTGAGCAATTGTTTCTGCACTGGTACCTATTAGGTCATTAGATGCTAAGTTATTTTCTTCCATATATTTTTTTACCAAGTAGTAACCCACACAGTATCCTGACAATTTAGGATGAGAATGAAGTCCATATAATATATCTTCATGTCTATGATCTAATCTTGGAACATTTTTATTTGGCAACACAAGGTTATTCCATAATCTTTCTAATTCTTTATTTGAGTAATAAGTGGTCCATTCGGATACGAACTCTTCACCAAATTTTTCTCGGACCGCATTTTCTGCCAACCCTTCTAAGATAACTGTGTCCAGCAACACATATTCTGATTCCTTTTTGTTGTATTTGGATAAGTGGCAAACGTGGTTGTACTCATGAGTGAACAATGCTCTTATTTCATCTTCTTTGTTGTATTCAGATATGAATAAAAATAGTTTATCACGATAGGCTAAGCCTGATTTCCCGTTAAGTTCCTGTTGAATCTTTCGGTTGTTTTGATCAGAGGGGAAAATAAAGATAGGGATATCAGGTCCGTTCCACTTTTTTTGAAGGATTTGATCCTCTTTTTTTATAATTTCCCATATGTTATTCTTCTGTAGTTTCTTTATCAGCTCATTTCCGTTTTCAATGGGATGATAGTACATTCCATACACGGTTAAATAATTATGGATCTCTGAAGATCTTACACCATCTTCAAATTGGGCTTTTAGTTTTTTACATAGTTCAATAGGTTTTTCATATGAATTTAGTAGCCATCTATTCGTTCTAATAACACTCATATCGATACTCCTATCAGCAAAATTTATTTAAATACATTATGCATTACCGAAAGTAAACGTTACCCAAAGCGGTTGAAAGGAGTAGAAGTGAAATTCCATAATATAGGATAAAAACCTTCTCATCAAATTCTATTATGAATACTATATTACTACATAAATAAATGTGGGAGGTGTTATCTGTATGTTTCCAGGAAGACCAAGACGACCAATGCCACCATATCCACCCGCACGATTTCGTCATCCAATGCCAGGACTTGGACGCCGTCCCCCTA
>JBDNGJ010000099.1:0-22194 GCA_041689365.1 Virgibacillus sp. | reverse complement strand
GCTTTTAGCTGTGTCAGTTTTGGTTACGACAGATATACAAACTTGCTCAACCCCATCAAGTGAATTCGCATGATCAATTGCTGTCTGCAATAATTGTTTACTTACACCCCTACCACGTTTATACGGCGTAACATACACGGCATAAATACTTGTTCGATGGTCTATTTTTACCTTTGTTTCCCTTACCAGTGTTGTAACTCCGATCAATTCATTATCCTCAAACACACCAAAATTAAAGGCATTTTCGGATTGAAATCGAACCTTGTACACATCCACCGAATTATTTTTCACTTCCTCGTAGCTTGAAATAAAAGCTTCCGGACTATTTAGCAACGCTTCTAATCTCAGCTTTCGATAAGCTTCAGCATCCTCTGGCTCCAATATACGTATATCCATTTAACCAACTCCCAATTTAGTTTTATAGATTATACTATTCTTGTTAAGTCAAAAACGTCGCCCCATCAGGACACGTGTTTCCATACCATTTATATTCGATAGGAAATAATACCGAATAACAAACGACAAGTGATTTTATCAATTCATCTCCCATTACATAATCCCTTTTCAAATATAATAGCCGATATTAATATATGTATCATGTCATAGTATTCATGATATAAAATAAGAAAAAGAGTCTTAAACCTTGTCTGTTTCTGATATGATAATATCTAAAGACATTTGATTACGGGGTGCCATAATGAAAGCAATTTTAATTGGAATTTTATCTGCTATATTCTTTTCCGTGACATTTATTTTAAACCGTTCGATGGAATTAGAGGGAGGAAGCTGGGTTTGGAGTGCATCCCTCCGATTTATGTTTATGCTTCCCATGCTACTAATCATTGTTGGGTACAAAAGAAACGTAAAACCAGTTATTCAGCATTTAAAAAAACAACCGGTCCCGTGGCTAGTCTGGAGTACAATTGGATTCGGCTTGTTTTATACACCTATTACTTTTGCAACAATATATGGACCTGGATGGCTCGTTGCGGCAACATTTCAGATAACAATTATTGCGGGTTCACTATTAGTTCCCTTTTTAAATAAAAAGGCCAAACAAACAATTCCTGTTCAAAGCATATTTATTTCGCTGATTATCCTCTCTGGCGTGTTTGTGATGCAACTTGAACATGCGTCATCCGTCTTGTTAACCAATGTTTTGCTATGTGTCGTCCCATTGATCATATCTGCATTCGCCTACCCGCTTGGAAATCGAAAAATGATGCAGCTTGTGAATGGGAATTTAAATACATTCCAACGAATCCTCGGAATGACAATTGCATCGATGCCATTCTGGATTATTTTATCTATTTATGGAATGATAGAGCACGGCACACCAAAAACAAGCCAAGTACTGCAAACATTTATTGTCGCTGTTTCATCCGGTATCATTGCTACTGTATTATTTTTCTATCTACTTAGTCGAGAGTACCCCATCCTCAAGGAACCTGAAGGGAAAAACCCAGTGAGTAGGGTGGGGGTGAGTCGACTTCGGATTAGAGATGGCAAATGCCATCCCAATGATCCGACTTGCCTCCTGAAAAGTTATGTGCTAAAATAATAATAGAACATATGTTCCTAATTCAGGAGGTGGATACAATAAACAATCAGGATAGTGAAGCATCTTACCATACGCAACAAATTTGGATTAAGCCTGGTCACCGCATGTACGACTATTTTAAAGAGTTGAGTCAATGTGCCAAAAATTTGCATAATGTGGTTAACTTTTACATCAGACAAGTGTTTACCGCTTTGAGAAATGAAGGCCCCCTGCACCCTTTACAGGAAGAAGTACTGACTACCATTTACCATAACTTAGATGCGATGAATGAACAACAAATGCTGGCATATCAACGAAGAGTAGAAAAAGAACTTTCCAAGCCCGCGGATGAACGGAAAGAGGTTTCATGCAACCTATTCCAGGCGCCAACAATAGAAAAACCCTATATCAACTATTCCTTTTTAAATCGTTTGTTTCACACCATCAAACAACCTGACTACCTTGCCCTGCCAATCCAGAGCAGCCAATGGGTGATGAAAACAGTCTTTCAAAACTGGAAAAGTTTTTACGCCAGTTTAAACGATTATCTCCTACATCCCGAAAAATACAACGCCAGACCACGCATCCCGAATTACTGTCGCTCCTTAGAGAAAGAAGTTCTTTTCACCAACCAGGATTGTGTCATCAAAGACCAAAAGTACCTGAAATTCCCTAAAACAAAAGCAAGACTTAACATAGGCAAGCTTGGCATGACGAATGGAAAGCTCATGCAGGTACGGGTCATTCCAAAATATGGCCACTATGTCGTGGAACTGATCATCAAAGCGGACCAGCTTCCGACCGAACTTCCTACGACCGACAGATTCATGGCACTTGATCTAGGAATTAACAATCTCATTTCCGGGGTCACAAACACCGGTGCAAGGCCATTCCTGATCAAAGGCAAGCATGTGAAGTCCATCAATCACTATTACAATAAACAAAAAGCTCATTATTCGGGCGTTCTTCGTCATGGAAAAACAACCAACGAAGGTCCCTTTACCTCCCGCCGATTGGAGCGATTGCATCAAGTTCGACATAAAAAGCTAAAGGATATCTTTCACAAGGCCAGCTATCAAGTGGTGAATCTTGCCATGGAAGAAATGGTAGACACCATCATTATTGGTCAAAACAAGGGCTGGAAACAAGAGACAGGTATGGGGAAACGAAACAATCAGGCTTTTGTAAGTATTCCGCACGCCATGCTGATTTCCATGATTAGATATAAGGCGAGAAAACATGGAATTCGAATAGTTACGACGGAAGAGTCCTACACATCCAAAGCAAGCTTTATAGATGGCGATGCCATACCTTTTTTTGGTGAGGCCAACAAACAACGACCAGCATTTAATGGAAGTCGAATCAAGCGCGGCTTATATCGAACAGCCAAAGGGTTATTCGTAAATGCTGATATCAACGGTGCAGCGAATATTCTAAAAAAAGCTGTCGGCTTCTTACCGGTTAACCATCCATTCACCTTTCATCATGTGAATGTTTGGAATCCCAAAGTCATATAAAAGAAGTGCCAAAGGAAAACCGATGGCATAGAGGGGTTGGGTGTTTTCAGCACACCAACGTGTCAACCCCACTAACGTTAAGCGTCTTTGCATGACGATACGTTAGAAACCCCCACTTCAAGGAGCCTGGAGGACGAGTAAGTGGTGGGAGTATTCATGCAACCGAACTGGTCAATCACGACAACCAGAAACTAGCTGCCGTGGAGGCAACACAATCAGGTGAAGTTGTCTTCGCTTTATTTGGTGAACTGTTCCTGTTAAGCGCACCATTACCAAGCTTTATTTCATTTATCGGTATGGCACTTGTTATTGTTGGAATGATTTTACACAGTGTCATCTCTTCACTGGGAAATAGAAAAAATAAAAAACCGCTACACCACACGGCATAGCAGTTTTCTTATTTTTCATTTTCTTCAGCAAGTTCCATTGCAGCACGGTCTTCAGCTGGTGTCGATCGTTTGATAAAGAATGCCAGTACTAGCCCTCCCAATGACAACCCTGTTGCAACGTAGAAGGCCACATTAACACCATGGATCATTTCACTTGGGTCAGCATCCGCGCTCATATCCACTGCAGCAGCCGTCATCACTGTAACGAGAATGGCGGTGCCAATTGATGCTGCAACCTGGCGCATTGTATTATTCATCGCCGTACCATGCGGTATTAATCGGGTTGGTAATTGGTTAAGACCAGCAGTAGTAACAGGCATCATTACCATGGAAATACCAAACATGCGAATCGCAAACACGACGGTGAGATAAGTCAATGACGTCTCAGTTGATAAATTCGTAAACATAAAGGTAGTAGCTGTCAAAATAGATAGTCCAATAATCACCAACCACCTGGCACCCACTCTGTCAAAAATCCGACCCGTAATTGGAGACATAAACCCCATCACCAATGCACCAGGCATTATCATCATTCCAGATTCAAGCGGTGTAAACCCAGCCATATTTTGCATATAAATAGGCAGAATTGTTTCCGCACCAATCAATGCCATAAACACGATCATTCCTATCGCTGTTGCAATTGTGAATCTTGGATATTTCAACACGCGAAATTCCAAAATAGGTTGGGCAAGCTTAAACTGCCGCAAAATGAATGCTGTCAGCGTAACCGCCCCAATAGCAAGGGAGGCAAGTACCACTAGATCAGACCAGCCATAATTACCAGCACTGCTGAATCCATACAGCAACCCACCAAATCCGAGCGTTGATAAAATGATGGAAAGAATATCAACCTTTGGATATGTCTGTGTGGTCACATTTTTCATAACAAAATAAGCAACAATAATATCAATAATCGCCAGCGGTAAAATAATGAAAAACATCACACGCCAAGGGTAATTCTCTACAACCCATCCGGAAAGCGTTGGGCCGATAGCCGGCGCAAACGAAATAACCAACCCGACCGTCCCCATAGCAGAACCTCGTTTTTCAATTGGAAAAATCAATAGAAATATAGTCATCATTAATGGCAGCATTATCCCTGCGCCTGACGCCTGAACAACCCTTCCGACCATCAAAACAAAGAAAGTTGGTGCAATACCACAAATCAGCGTTCCCACTGCAAAGGTAGACATTGCCGTAAGTAATAATTTCCTAGCCGTAAATGTCTCTATTAAAAAAGCTGTGATTGGAATCATAATCCCATTCACGAGCATAAAAATAGTCGTCAGCCACTGTGCAGTGCTTTCCGTTAGATTAAAGTCGGCCATAATCGGTGGAATAGCCGTAGCAAGTAACGTTTGATTTAAAATCGCCAAAAAAGCACCTGATAGCAGTACAGCAACAATCGGAAACTTATTTAACTGTTGCACACTTTCCTGCTGATTGTCTCCCATACAACTCATCTCCTTCTCAGCTGCTGTTCTTGTACACGTATTGAATTATATGGAAAATAACAGGTAAGGTCAATAATGTTGTATAATGAAAGTTAAAAATTCAATTGGAAGTATGATAGTAATGAAAATGAGTGGTACAGAGGATATCATCCAGGCTATTCAAGCTGACGAATGGATGATGGATATCTTAAAAGCAGCACAGCAATTACAGTTGCCGGATTGGTGGATTTGTGCAGGATTTGTACGATCGAAAATTTGGGATACCCTGCATGGATTCGATGAACGAACTGTTGTCCCTGATATTGATGTCGTCTATTTTGATGAGGTCACTATTGATGAGGCAGAGGAAAAGCGATTAGAAGAAATATTGCACGAGCTATTACCTGATGTGCCTTGGTCCGTTAAGAATGAAGCACGTATGCATGTACGAAATAACATGGATCCTTACAGCAGTACAGAAGATGCCATAGAAAAATTCCCAGCAACAGCTACTGCCCTGGGAGTGAAACTCAGTCCGGATGGTGATCTGATTTTAACAGCACCACATGGCGTAGATGATGCGCTCAACATGATAGTTCGCCCGACACCTCATTTTAGGGAGTCTGCTGAACTTCTTAAAATTTATAAGCATCGAGTTATGGACAAAAATTGGTTGATGAGATGGGATATGGTTAAGGGGGATAGTTAGGTGCTGTCGCGCGAGTTGAGACTGCTGTCGCTCGAGTTGCGGCTGCTGTCGCTCGAGTTGGGGCCCCTGTCGCGCGAGTTGCGACTGCTGTCGCTCGAGTTGAGACTCCTGTCGCGCGAGTTGTGGCTCCTGTCGCTCGAGTTGCGGCCTCTGTCGCGCGAGTTGGGGCCCCTGTCGCTCGAGTTGAGACTCCTGTCGCGCGAGTTGCTGCTGTCGCTCGAGTTGAGTTGAGACTCCTGTCGCGCGAGTTGAAGCTGCTGTCACGCGAGTTGCGGTTGCTGTCGAGCGAGTTTCCGGATTGTCACGTTACATATAAAGAATTATACAAAATAAAAAAGAAGCACCCAATCAATTCAGGTACTTCCACCGTAATTTATTCACGCTCATAGGTGCCATATTCTTCACCATAATACCGATTATACCGTTGCTTAAATTTAGTATACAAGTACTGAACGATTACTTTCAATATTGCATAGCCTGGAATACCAAGGATAACACCAATGATTCCAAACAGGTTTCCTGCAACTAATAACACGATAATAATTGTGAGCGGATGAACACTCATTGTTTTTCCCATAACATTTGGTGATATGAAATTCCCTTCCAGAAATTGAACAGCAGCCCAAACAATAGCCAATTTAAAAAACATAAATGGCGAAGCAACCAGCGCAATAATGATTGCCGGCGATATCGCTATCATCGGCCCAAGATATGGGACTACACTCGTTATCCCTGCAATAATAGCAAGCGTTATTGCATAGTCCAACCCAATAATTAAGTATCCGATATATAAAAGAATACCGATACATGAAGCTACAATGATCTGACCTTGAATATACGAACCGACCTGAACATCCATATTTTTAAGGATTTGATTTGCATCGTCTCTATATCTTGGCGGCAGAATTTTTAAACAAAACTCCTTAAATCGGTCCCCATCTTTTAACAGAAAAAATAGGATGAAAGGAAATGTAATAATTGACACCACTACACTAGTAAGTGTACTAGCAACATTCTGGACGCTTTCTAGAGCACCTCCAATATACTCACCAATTCTGCTAGTCAGATTGCTGAGGTTGGATGTAAGCCAGTTGTATCCCTGATCATAATAAGGTGCCAAAAATGAATTTTGAACCCATGACTTAATGCCTTCTCCCATTTGCTGTAAGTATTTTGGAAAGTTAGTAGCCAAATCTTTCACCTGAGCTTCTATAGCCGGTGCCGTAAGTAAAATTACACCAGTAAGCAACCCACTAATACCAAGGATAATAATGACAATTCCCCAAATTCGCTTAATATGTAAACGCTGGAGGAGATTTACAATTGGATTTAACAAATAGTAAGCTATAAAGGCCAATATAACTGGGGGTAAAATAGTTGAAAAAACGATAAGTATTGGATTAAAAATGAATGAAACTTTGGTATAAATTAATATTGCAATCCCTATCAGAATTAGCAGGATTAATCCGAAAAAAAGATCCCGTCCACCAATAAAATTCATAAATCGACTCTCTGTCTTCATAGCGACCCTCCTTGATATACAAATTATAGATTATATTGTAGAAAAATTCCATAATTGAGGGGCTATGATATTAGAGATAATACACTGAGGACTAATATAACGGATAAGCTATTCCTGCCACTCCAGGAATTCCAGCCTATTTCCAAATGGATCAGACACATAAAAACGATTTGCTCCAGGAAGCCGGTCATCCGTTTTAAATGCAACATCCTTCTCAACCAGATACTGTTTCATAGCTTCTATATTTTTAACATGAAAAGCCGGGTGCGCTTTTTCAGCTGGTACAAATGGTTCTTCAATTCCAATATGTATATTAACATTTCCGGCCTGGAACCAAACACCACCATTCTTCTTTAATAGTGCTGGCTTTTCAACCTCTTCAAAGCCTAATTTATTCTGGTAAAATTCCCGCGCCTTATTTTCTCCGTCACCAGGAGCTGCTAATTGGATATGATCTATTTTTTCATAGTTAAACGACATATGTATCCCTCCTCTTTTTATCCATAATAACCCTTAAACCGCAGCATGAATAATAGTAATTACCTATCACTTCCATTAAGTTTTTCTTATACAACACAAATAGACCAGCTTCCTATTTAGGAAACTGGCCTGTCATTTAAAAAGTTATCAGCCACAATTGCCGTATTTTCATAAAAAGTTTAAACCACCACTTCGCAAAGTGGGTGTTTGCAGAAACCTTCCTGTCTTCCACACAATCGAGGCACGACATTAGAGTTTCAATGTAAAACTCCCTATTCATATGTTAGAGGTTAAACTAAAATTAATACGTACATTGCAGCTTATAAATATATATTACACGAACACCCACCCAATTTCAATGGGAATTTTAACCTATTTTGAAAACGGTTTCAAAATAGTAACTCATATACTTCCGTTAATTCTTTTACACGAATATCGTTTTCCACATTCCTGGCATAGGCTAATTCCCTTTCCAATACGGAATCCAGATAGGCCATCTCTTCTTCATCCAAGTTTCTGACAAACTCTCCTTCATTCTTATAACCTTCCGTTTCAAGCTTTTTATCAATCTTTTGACACATATCATTCTCACTATAATTCGCTAATGATTCACGCAAATAATTCAATGTATTATCGATGACCCTCACCCTCTATTTCGTGTTCTTTTTCTTCGCACGTTGTTCAAGCTGTGATTTTGGCCGCTGATCTGCTGCATCCTCGGTTAACCCCTGTTGATTAACACTTGAATTCACTCTGTGCTTGCTTCTGTTATCCTCTTTTTCACTCATAACATAAACACCTCCACTTAATAGTGTTTCAAATTGTAGGGCTTTTATGCTTAAATAAGGTGCCCTGAGGCCAGGACACCTTCTAGCTTTATCGTTTATTTGTCAATGTTATCGTTACCGTATCGAATTTTATCTATTCGCCAATTTTGGCCGCTATTAACACCTGATTCAGGCCATTCCAGGTACTACTTTTCGCCAAGCTCTTCATACTTATCACGTAGTGTCCGCTTCAGTACCTTTCCACTTGGGTTCTTTGGCAATTCGTCAGCGAAATCTACATACTTAGGAACCTTGAATTTTGAAAGCCTCTCCCTGCAAAATTCAGCAACACCTTCTTTTGTAAGAGTAGCACCCTCTTTTGGCACAATTATCGCCGCTACCGCCTCAATCCAATAGGCATCAGGGATTCCAACTATAGCAACTTCAGAAACACCATCCATTTGATAAATAGTCTCCTCCACTTCCCTGCTTGAGACGTTGACACCGCCTGTATTAATCATATCTTTCTTGCGGTCAACAATCGTAATGTAGCCTTCTTCGTCCATCACACCTAAATCTCCACTGTGAAACCAGCCACCCCGAAATGCCTCGGCTGTTTTTTCCGGATCATGTAAATATCCTTTCATCGTATGTGGTGTCCGATGAACAATTTCGCCTGTTTCACCCCGAGCAACTTCCTTGTCATTATCATCAACTATTTTTGTTTGTACGTTTAAAGTTGCAACACCAGCTGACCCCAATTTCCGCAATTGATCTTCTGGCTGCAATGCTGTTGCAAGTGGCGCCACTTCAGTTTGTCCGTAAAAGTTCCAGAACTTTGCATTCGGCAGCCGCTCTGCAAGCTCTTTTAAAATTTCACGTGGCATAATTGCTGCACCATAATAGCATTTTTCCAGCGTGGATAAATCACGATTATCAAAATCCGGATGCCGCAGTAATGCAATCCAGACAGTTGGTGGAGCAAACAGCTGTGTTGCGCCTTCTTCTTCAATTGTTTGTAAAATAACCTCTGGGCTAGCCGCGCCAAGGATGATTCCGCTTGATCCAACATAAATACTTGGTCCTAAAAATACATGTAATTGTGCACTATGATATAGCGGTAATGCGTGAATCGCCACATCTTCAGCCGCCATTTTCCCATCTACAATGGAGCTCACGTACTCACTAATTAAGCTCTTATGCGAGAGCATAACTCCTTTAGGCCGTGATTCCGTCCCACTTGTATACAACACATGAGCAAGATCATCATCATCAATATCAACTTCCACAATATCATTTGGACGACCATCACGTGCATCGGACAACGATACCCACGAGGAGAGTTCTCCTTCATATGTTCCAAGGGTATCCATCAAATAACGCTGTCTGATATCCAGCCTTCCAGCCGATTTATCCAAAACTGGTGCATATTCCTCTGAAGCAATAAATGCACTAACCTCCGCATGTTCCAAAATATATGCGACATCTTCAGTGGAAAGCATATAGTTAATCGGAATCATAACTGCCCCAATTCTGGCTAAAGCAAAGTTTGCTATGACAAAGTCCAAACTATTTTTGGACATTACAGTCACCATATCACCCTTTTTCATTCCGTCAGCCAAAAAGGCATGTGCCGTTTGGTTCACCAAGTTATCCAATTCGGCATAATTCAGCCGTTGCCCCTCATACGTAAGTGCTAACTTCTCGGGCATTCGGTCACGAGTCCGCGCTAACAAATCTCCGAGCGTATTTCGTCTTGCCCGCTGCAACATCTTGCCAAGATCACCATGTACATTTGTTTCTGTGTTCATATTTCCACTCCTCAAATGATTTTTTCGATGACTTATCTGTTGAATATTCTTTGTTTTATTTTAATTCAGAAAACTGATAATGACAAGTAAACATAATGACGCTTGCCTAATAACCCCTGTATAATAGAAAAATCAGGCCACCCAGAGATGACCTGATTCCTCCAAAAATTTATTCTGCTGTTACTAGTTGTAATTCTACTGGAATAAACTCATCCACTGATTCGCCTGCAGCTACTTTTCCTGCAGCATCAATAGCTTTTTGTCCGATTAATTCTGGTTGTTGAGCAACTGTTGCATCCATACGGCCTTCTTTCACTGCTGCACGGGCATCATCGGTTGCGTCGAATCCTACAACTACAACATCTTCCAGCATGCCGTTGGATTCAAGTGCTTGTACTGCACCTAGTGCCATTTCATCATTGTGAGCAAATACAGCATCAATCTGATCACTGCTTTGAATAATGTTCTCCATTACTGTTAATCCTTCTGCACGGTCAAAGTTTGCTGATTGATTTGCAACAACCTCCAAGCCATCAATACCATCTACAATATTATGGAAACCTTCACCACGCTCACGTGTAGCTGATGCACCAGGGATACCTTCAAGTTCTACAAGTTTACCGCTTTCACCTAACTGCTCAGCAATAAACTTACCAGCCATTTCACCACCTGCTACGTTATCAGAAGCAATATGTGTGACAACTTCGCCACCCTCAGCACTACGGTCAACTGTTATAACAGGGACACCTGCATCATTGGCTAATTCAATTGCTGATACTACTGCATTTGAATCGGTCGGATTTACTAAAAGAACATCAATATCCTGCTGCAATAAATCTTCAATATCACTTAACTGTGTTGATGCTTCATTCTGCGCATCCGCTGTTACGATTTCATACCCAGCTTCTTCGGCAGCAGCTTCAGCACCATCACGTAATGATACGAAGAAAGGATTGTTCAATGTTGAAACAGATAGTCCAATTTTAATGGAATCATCTGAACTGCCTTCTGAAGAACCGCCTTCATTTTCATCTGATGAACCAGGTTTTTCAGTAGAACATGCACTAATTACAACCAGCAATAACGTTAATAGTCCTAATCTCTTAATCCATTTACTCATTTTAATTCCTCCCAGATTTTTAATTATTTAGATCTTCTATCAAGTAATACGGCGAGTAATATAACACCACCTTTAACTATTTGCTGATAGAATGATGAAACATTCAATAGATTCAAGCCGTTGTCGATAACACCAATAATTAAAGCACCAACCAATGTTCCAAAAATACGGCCGCGTCCACCCATAAGGCTTGTACCACCGATAACAACCGCAGCGATTGCATCCAGTTCAAACATCGAACCGGCTGTTGGCTGTGCTGAATTTAATCGGCTTGTTAAAATAATTCCAGCTAATACCGATAACATCCCAGTTAACGCGTAAACCCAAATCTTCACGCGATCCGCTTTAATTCCTGATAATGTTGATGCCTCTTCATTTCCGCCCACAGCATATACTTGCCGGCCAAAAACTGTTTTACGAAGCACAAAATATAAAATAAGGAATACGCCAAGCATCAAAATAACTGGAAATGGAATACCAAAAACATAACCTCGACCAATCATTTCAAATGTGAAACTATCAGAAAGACCTGTAACTGGTTTACCGTCTGTATAAACGAGCGTTGCACCACGGAAAATGGTCATGGTTGCAAGTGTTGCAATAAACGGAGCCACTTTACCTTTCGTAATAATAAGCCCATTCATTGCACCCAATGCCAACCCGATCAATAAACCAACCAATATAGCAAATAACGGATCCATTCCGGTTGTTAACATCCCAGCTGTCAACGCACTGCCTAAAGCAAGCATCGACCCTACTGATAAGTCAATACCAGCAGTCAGGATAACAAATGTCATCCCAAATGCGATTAACGCATTCACGGAAATTTGGCGAAGCAAATTTAGAATGTTATCTAATGTGAAGAAATTCTCACTCATAAATCCTAGTATTATCATTATTAAGATAAGTCCGATCAATGGACCGATCTTCGCAAAATTAGTAACCAATAATTTTTTCATCATGACTCCCCTCCTGTAGCTGCCGTCATTATTTTTTCCTGATCGGCTTCATGCCTGTCCATGGTTTGTGTGATCTTACCTTCGTGAATAACCATAATACGATCGCTAACACCTAAAATTTCCGGCAGTTCAGACGAAATCATGATAATTGCAACACCATTTTTGGTAAGTTCATTCATAATGTTATAAATTTCTTTTTTTGCTCCTACGTCAACACCGCGTGTTGGCTCATCCAAGATAAGCAGCTTCGGATTGATTCCTAGCCATTTCGCGATAACAATCTTTTGCTGATTACCGCCACTTAATGACTTAACTTCCTGTTCTCCACCGGTTGTTTTTACATGCAGGCGTTTAATTAAATCCGTCACGAGATCGCGTTCTTTTTTGGCTGAAACGACTCCATTTTTGGATACTGCTTTCATATTAGGAAGGGAAATATTTTCGCGAATTGATGTATTAATTACCAACCCTTTCGCTTTTCGATCCTCTGATATAAAACCAATCCCAGCTTTCACGGCATCACTCGGGTGTTTAATAGACAAGTTCTTTCCATCCAGAAAGACGGTCCCATTATTTTTCTTTTCATAGCCAAATATAGCTTCCATAATTTCGGTTCTGCCTGCTCCCATTAGCCCTGATACACCGAGAATTTCACCCTTATTTACATGAAAGCTAATATCAGTAAATAATCCTTTTCGTTCCAGATTTTTAACTTCAAAAATAACATCACCAACTGCGTTCAACCGTTCCGGAAAACGCTCGCCAAGCTCGCGTCCCACCATCATTTTTACAATTGCTTCAAAACTGGTATCCGAAATATTCTCCGTTCCGATATACGTCCCATCACGTAGGACTGTTACCCGGTCACAAATCTTAAATATTTCCTCCATCCGGTGTGAAATATAAATGATTGCAACACCACGATTTTGTAGTGACTCGACAACGCGAAACAGGTTATCAATCTCACGTTCAGTCAAAGCAGCGGTCGGTTCATCCATCACAATTAGCTCCGCATTAGTTGATAATGCCCGTGCAATCTCCACCATCTGCTGCTTACCAACTGACAAATCACCTGCTGTATCGTCCGGATGAATGTTTGTTACACCTAGCGCTTGTAAACTTGCTTTGGTTTGTTTTTTCATTTCCTTTGTATTTAAAATTCCAGTTTTCGAATAAGTGATATCTTTACCAAGAAACATGTTTTCTGTAACGGTAAGGTGTGGGATAATGTTAAGCTCTTGGTGAATAACAAGGATTCCTTCTTTCTCTGCCTGTTTCGGGTTTGAGAAGTCCACTTCTTTACCATTAACTTTAATAACACCGCTATCACGTTTGTGAATTCCTGTTAACACTTTAATCAACGTAGATTTTCCTGCACCATTCTCACCCATTAATGCGTGAACTTCACCCTTCTGAACATTGAAGTTAACTCCATTCAACACTTGATTGCCAGAAAAAGATTTATCGATTCCATTCATTTCCACAAAAGGTGTTTTCACCATAATTTTCACCTCCTTTGATTAAAAAATAACACCTGACTTCAATATTACGTTTGCAAAAGGGGTCGCTTCCCCTGTACGGATAATCACCCGTGTATTACCAGTTTCCTTCTTTAAATTCTCATGCGTTATATAGTTCTTAGGGATGTCTTTATATTCCTCAGAAATTTCATCGTGTAAAGCTTTATTGTTATCTTTTATTTCACTAGCGAACGTCATTCCCTCAATCATCATATCTGCTGACACAGCTTTAAGTACTGTTGTGAATTTCGGTGTGCCAATCTCTAGCGATAAATCAATACACGGGACTTCATTCGGAATAGGGAGCCCGCAATCACCAATAACGATTGTGTCTGTATGTCCTAGCCTTGCAAGTGCTGTTGCAATATCTCGATTTAAAATGCCTGACTTTTTCATTCAGTAATCTTCCTTTCTAGCAAAAACTTCTCTATCTCGTCTTTTGCTGGCATACCTCCTTGTGCACCAACTCTAGTAACAGATAACGCAGCAGCTGCATTGGCCATCTGGATAGCTTTGCCAACAGCTGAGCCTCGTGCAAGTTCTGTTGCAAGCACACCATTAAATGTATCTCCGGCACCAGTTGTATCCTGAACATCAACAGAGTAGCTTTGCACATGCTGTTTCACACTATTTTCAAAATATCGAACACCTTGGTTACCTTGCGTAACAATCACTTTTTCCTGAATCCTTTCGAATAAAGGATCTTTTTCCATCGATTCAACTTCCAATTCATTTGGCGTTAAATAGGATGCCTTCTCCAGTAGCGCATCTGGCAATGGCTGATATGGAGCGGGATTGACGTTTACCGGAATATTATACGTACTTGCAGCCTCCAGTGTATAGAGAACCGTTTCCATAGGGACTTCCAATTGAAGCAGAACCATGTCACTTTGTTTTATTTGATTAAGATTTCGTTCTACTAACTCCGGTGTAACGAGCATATTCGCTCCAGAAGCTACAATGATTCGGTTATCATTTTCGGATAATATAATGTTTGCAATGCCTGTTGCTGCACTGGAAACGGTTGCTACACCTTCTACGTTAATGCTTTCATTTTTAAGATGTTCCAAAAGTGTTTCACCAAATGGGTCATCACCAACTGCACCTACAAAATTAACATTTGCTCCAACTCTTGCCGCAGCAACTGCCTGGTTTGCACCTTTTCCACCAGGATAGGTGAAAAAATTATCACCAAGTACGGTCTCGCCCTGCATTGGCATCGTCTTTGTTGTCACGGTTAGATCCATGTTAATACTTCCAACAACACAAACACTAGGTTGTTTCGCCATCTCACTACCTCCTTGCTCTTGTTGATTGTCGTTCCTTCAGTACTACTTTAAATTCCTCTGATTTTATTCTGGATTGATTGTCGGTAATCTGTTGAATGAGCATTTCCGCAGCTTTCGACCCTATCTCATAAATAGGCTGTGCCATCGTTGTAAGTGCAGGTGTTGTTGTCTCACCTATGGCAATTCCATCAAATCCAATAATCGACAAATCAGTTGGAACATTGATTCCAAGATTAGCTGCTGCACTCAATGCCCCAGCACCCATCAAGTCATTCCCGGCAAATATCGCATCTATTTCGGGGTGATCAGTAAGTAATTTAATCGTGGATTGTTTGGCGATTTCAAAGTTATATTCGCCGGGTACAATGTAGCTTGATAAAAACCATTTATCGTCTTTTACTTCATCAAGGTAACCCTGCAGGCGTGTTTTCGTATTACCAGCATGGTCTGGTCCACAAATATGAGCGATCCGCTTAGCTCCAGTTGACTTTAAATACTGTACAGCCTCTCTTGCACCCTCACGATTATTCACCGTTACTGATGAAAGTTTAGAGCTTAAAATACGGTCCAACGCTACAATTGGGGCATTAATCTTACTTATGTGATCTTCAGAAATTGTACTCGACACAATAATAAAGCCATCAACCGATTTTTGCTGTAAAGCATTCAAATAAGTTAATTCTTTTTCAATGTCATCATCTGTATTACAAAGCACAAATGTATATTCATGATGATTCGTTACATCCTCGACAGCTCGTGCCAATTCCGGAAAGTAGGGGTTCATAATATCCGGTACAAATAAGGCAATCATTTTCGAGCGTCCTTTAAAAAGGCTACGCGCCACATCATTCGGTAAATAATTCAGTTGCTCAATCGCCTGCTTTACCCGCTCTTTTGTCGAAGAATTCACATATCCATTACTGTTTAGAACACGTGATACAGTAGCGGTCGACACATCTGCAAGCTTAGCAACGTCCTTGATAGTTGTCATACACAATAACCACTCTCGTAATTTAGATTTTTTATACTTGTGTTGATACTGGTGTTGCTTCTGTTGATTCCGGCCTTCTTCTGTCGATTCACGCATCGCTTCTGTTGATTCCAGCTGTTCTTCTGTCGATTCCCGCGTCGCTTCTGTTGATTCCGGCCGTTCTTCTGGTGATTCACGTGCCTCTTCTGGTGATTCCAGCCGTTCTTCTGGTGATTCCCGCGTCGCTTCTGGTGATTCCAGCCGTTCTTCTGGTGATTCACGTGCCTCTTCTGGTGATTCCGACCGCTCTTCTGTCGATTCCCGCATCGCTTCTGTTGATTCCGGCCGTTCTTCTGGTGATTCACGTGCCTCTTCTGGTGATTCCGGCCGTTCTTCTGGTCACATGCCTAACATGTAACCCGTTACATAAACTCTAAAATAAAAAATCACTTTTCATGTAACCCGTTACACATTATATTAAAACGTTTTCATTTACATGTCAATGCCTGAATTATAAAAATTCTCCAATCCCCCCTTTCAACTAGAAGACTTGTCATATGAAAGCATATTTTGATTTCTTAGAAGCCCTTATACGCTGGAGCGCAAGCCTTAAATGCGCTCATCCAATAAATACCAAAAATGCGAGCAGTGCACCCTGCACTGCTCGTATCCACCCGATTATTTTTTTCGAAGCTTCCTTATTTCATCTGCAACAAATTGAACCTGTGTACCGACAACAACCTGTATATTATGCTTGCCGACAATATTGATGCCCGGCACACCAGTTGCTTTAATTTTATCCTGATCAACTTTATCCATGTCATTTACTTCAAGTCTTAAGCGGGATACGCAGTTATCAACGGTTGTCACGTTCTCATCTCCGCCTAGACCTTCATAAATTCTCTCAGCCATTTCAGCTGTTTCGTCCTTCTTTGCCCCATCAGTGGCATCCAAGCTTTCCGCTTCTCCTACTTCTTCCCCTTGTACATCGGCATCATCTTCACGACCTGGCGTCTTCAAGTCTAATTTAATGATTAGGAAACGGAACAGGAAGTAATAAATAACGGCAAAGACAAGGCCTTGTAAAAGCAGCATAAGTGGCTGACTGGCAATTGGTACACCTAAACTTAGCGTATAGTCAACAAGACCAGCACTAAAACTGAATCCGGCAGTCCATTCAAACATCGCCGCAATAGCTAACGAAAGACCTGTCAATGCAGCGTGAACAACATATAGCAATGGTGCTAGGAACATGAATGAGAATTCAAGTGGCTCGGTAACACCGGTAAAGAATGAAGCGAACCCGGCAGCCATCATTAGTGATGCTGTCTGTTTTTTACGTTTCGTTTTTGCTGTATGATACATAGCTAATGCTGCTGCAGGCAGTCCGAACATCATGATTGGGAAAAATCCTCCCAGATAGCGTCCAGTAACGCCTTTTTCACCTTCACTTGCCCAGAAATTAGCAATATCATTGATTCCCGCTACGTCAAACCAGAAAACGGAGTTCAGCGCATGATGCAATCCGGTTGGAATAAGTAATCTGTTAAAGAACCCATATAAACCAGCACCAAATGCACCCATCTCACTTATACTTGTACCGAATGAAACAAGTCCCGAATATACGACCGGCCATACGAAAAAGAGCATAGCTGATACAACCATCATAGCAGCCGCACTCATGATTGGAACAAGTCGCTTTCCACTGAAGAAGGCAAGTGCATCCGGCAGCCGAACCTCGCTAAATCGGTTATACATAATCGAGGCTACAATACCGGATAAAATACCAATAAACACATTCTCAATATTTCCAAAAGCTGCATTGACAGATCCTTCCTCAATACCCTGAAGACCTGCAACACCGCTTACATTTAATAGGTTTGTTACAACCAAATAGGCTACAAGCCCGCTCAATCCGGCGGCACCATCTTGTTCTTTCGACATCCCTATAGCGACACCTACCGCAAACAAAATGCCAAGACTGCCGATAATCGCTATACCACCATTGGTAAGAAATGTGGCAATAGTACTGCCTTCATTAAAATTTAGAATCCAATTGCCAATACCAATCAGAATAGCCGCAGCCGGTAACACCGCTACCGGAAGCATTAATGATCGGCCAAGATTCTGCAAATACTTCATCATTATTAATTCCTCCTTACATAGATTAATATTTCATAAAATGTGAATTCTGATACATTTGCTCAAAAATATGAATTCGTTTTCAAAGAATGAGTTCAATTTCCTTCAATAAGTTGTCCATTTAATGTGTTCGTAATCGTTCAATATGAAGCGTGATGTATCCCAATTCCTCTTCAGGAAGCTCAATTTGATAGGTAGCATATAATTCCTGAGCTACTTTTTGTGCACATTGAAAAGAATAACTATATTTTTTCTTAATCATTTCAAACATCTCATCATCCATCACATGACTCTCGTACCATTTCGCTCTGCTTAATGCAAACTGCAAATGTGTTACTAACCGTTCATAGGATATATCAGCTTCATGAATCTCGATATTTAAGTACTTTTTAATTGTCTGCACCATATCCTGAATTATTGTTGTTTGCTTAACCGTTTCGTGAATATCACCCCCTTGAAGTTTCATTGTATGAATATACAGCGCTATAAACGCTGCTTCATCGGCAGGCATCTCCATGTTAAACTTCTCCTTAATATGCTCAATGGCCCATAAACCGATTTCAAATTCTTCCCTGTACAAAATCTTAATTTCCTGCAATAGTTTATTTTTTAGCTTAATACCACTCTGTTCCCGTTCAATTGCAAATGAAATGTGGTCTGCCAGCTGCACACGGATATGCTCGCTTAATTCTGTTCCTAAGCGCTTTTCCGTATAGGTAATAATTTCTTCTGATATGGTAAAATGCTCTTCTGGTATTCTGAGTAAGAGCTGCTGCAGTTTTTCATTTTCTTTTAGGACAAACAATTTCTCTACCTTGTTAGAAATAACAATGTCATTTTTTTGCTTACCAAATGCTACACCAGCCCCAATAGCAATCTTTTCTTCCTGGTCATCAATAACAATTGCCGCATTGTTATTTAAGATCTTTTTAATTTTCACCTGTAGCCACATCCTTGATAGAACGTTTTTCATTCAATGATTACTGCTCAGAAATTGTGATTATTACCGTTTCTCCAGCTGTGGATTCTGTTTCATCAGTCATACTGAACGTTTTACCAGTATCTTGTTCATTTGTTATCACAATTGGGGATATATCACTTGAAGCATTATTTCGAACATATTCCAGATCAAATTCCATCAGCAAATCTCCAACTGATACTTTATCGCCAGTACTTATATTAATGGTGAAACCTTTCCCTTCCAGCGAGACTGTCTCAAGTCCTATATGAATAAGAATTTCGATTCCGTCCCCTGTGCGTAGTCCAATAGCATGCTTTGTTTCGGGTATCTGAACGACTTCACCTTCAACCGGAGAATAAACCTGTCCTTTATTCGGCTTAATCGCAATTCCGTCGCCCATCATCTTCTGACTGAAAATTGGATCTGGAACTTCCTCTAAAGATACAATTTCGCCGTTAATTGGTGCATATATTTTCGTGTTTGAACTTTCCTTCTTAAACAGATTTTTAAACATAACAACATTCCTCCTTTAAGTTAAGTATGTGCAAAAGTCGCCTAAACTAAAAAAGACATGGCGGTTTAGAGAGAGACCTATGTCACTCTCAAAATACCACCATGCCTAATCAAGTCAGTAACATGTGATTCCTAATTATTTTTTCTAAATCCATCGTATCATCATTCAAATGAAAAAATCAATCATTCACTTTTAAAAATTATTTCGTCCTCATTATCAATTGGTTCTCTATTTCTAAATAGAAAGAATTGAATAGGTATCACAGTCATAAGGGTAACAAATACCAATACAAGGTGGAGTGTTTCATTTTTAGAATATCTTTTAATGATAAAGTAAAACCCATAAACTAATAGAATGTTTGAGGCAAGACCAACAAACGGTATGAACCAGGACAGGAAAAATGCACATGCCATCGTTACACCATAAACCAATGTAAATTTACCACGCAGCGATTCATGTACATCATTCTCAACAAGCTGCGTAATTAAGAAGGTATTAACAATCGGTATCCATGCCATCCATGCTAAGTCACTTTCGCCTTCCCGTTTAGCCATTTTAAATAATCCGATAGCCATTAAAATATGAAATACAATTGCTACTACGAATAAAAAAAGAATCAAAAGTAAAAACCCTGCAAGAAACATTAATAAACCTTCATCACTATTCATTTAAGGTTTATGCGTTCATTTCACACTGCGAAAGCTGAATTATTTATCAAACACAACCCGCGTATTGCCAATCATGTCATGTATTCCTTGTTTTTCCCCACCAAATGCAACAAACAAGTATAACAAACCGGTAAAGAAAAATACACGATGAATAAACCTGCCGACAACTTCCCTAAATAAGAGATCCTTCCACATTAGCGACTGTGAATCTTCCCTAATAACGCGCAAGCCAAATATCATTTTGCCTAACGTCTGACCAAAATACTTCGTCATCAAAAGGAAGTACAAATACAGTACAACGGCACTAACGATACCAGCCATTGTCCAGAAACCAACGTCAATACCAGCCCCATCATTGATAAATTTAAACGGAGTCAGCAGGATGCCGTTAATGCTAAATACAATAATTAAATCAGCTAGATATGCCCAGAACCGCATCCAAAAACCAGCATATCTATAATCAACACTCTCAGTATATTCCACTTCATTTTCATTCATGACGGCACCCCCTTATTTAGAATATAAGTACATAGCGCGTGGCCCATTGGATTCACGCAACAATTCCTTGATACCGAATAATTCTGTCTGTCCTTTAAACATTCCTTGTAATGTACCACCTAAAAATTCGTTGATTTCAAGGCCTTTTTTATATTCAATCACTTTTGCATTATCCCAGCCATTATCTTCTTTCATCATGGCAATCGTATCGGTAAGCGAGCCCAGCGCATCAACAAGGCCATTATTCTTAGCTTGTTCACCTGTATACACACGACCGTCACCTAACTCACGTACTTTTGACTCTGACATATCACGGCCATTCACAATCACTTCCACGAAATCACCGTATAAATTATCAATCATCTTCTGCAAGATTTTTCGTTCCTCATCGGTCATTTTACGTGATTGTGACATAATGTCTTTAAACTCGCCGCTTTTAATCGTATTAAATTTAATACCATGTTTATCAGCAAATTCGGCAAAATTAAAGCTCTCCATAATAACACCAATCGAACCTGTTAATGTTGCAGAATGCGCAACGATTTTATCGGCAGGTGCAGAGACATAATATCCACCTGATGCCGCTGTATTCCCCATTGACACATAAACAGGCTTATCATGTTCTTCTTTTATCTGAACAATCTTGTCATGAATCTCATCACTTTCTACAACACCCCCGCCAGGTGTATTCACACGTAGAATAATACCGTCAACAGTTGAGTCCTCTCCAGCTGCTTCAAGCATCTCCAGGAATCGCTCATGGTTATATCCACCTGTATTCAGCAAGGAAGCTGTAGATGTATTCTGTATTACTCCATCCAATTCAAGTACTGCAATCTTGTTGCCTGTTCCTTCCTCAATGACCTCTTCCTGAAATTTCTGCGAAGAATCCGGGAAGTTAAACATTTTTTCAAAATCAGCCGTAACTACACTCGTTACAGCCTGAAAACCTAGTGAGACGACAAATAAAACAACCGCTACACCAAGCGCAATCCAACGTTTTGTATTCAATTTCGTGTCCTCCAATTCGTTCCCTATTTTATCATTCTCCGACAGAAGACTCCCTCTTCAATTGTGCGAAGGGCTTCAGCCCAGCAATAAGGGGGAGATGAATGTCGGTTGGCGATAGCCAAAACACCTACTTCATGGTATAATTAGAACAAACGTTCCTGTGAAGTGGGTGGATTTCATGTTCGTCAAAAAAGCTTTTAAGTTTCGCATATACCCCAATCGAAGCCAAATCGAGCAAATCAACAAGACGATTGGTTGCTCCAGGTTTGTGTTCAATTTCTTCCTTGCAAAACAGAAGCAAAAAGATGCCTACTGGTACATAACAGAAGAGATGGTACAAAACGGCCAGCTGCCTTCTAATAATTGGAAAGGTG
>JBDNGJ010000098.1:0-12546 GCA_041689365.1 Virgibacillus sp. | reverse complement strand
TTAGATTTGATCCATTCTAACAGGAGTGGATCTTGCCTGAAATTCACTGTAAATAAATTGATAAAATGGATAATTTAGACTGGTAGGGGGTTATGTACAAATTCACCGCCATTTTGTGTACTTTTTACTTGCCAAACACAGAGATGCAATGAAGAAGAGGTTAACTCAAATTGATATGGTCAGAGGAATATCAATTATAGTAGTTGTAGCCGCTCATACTGACATGCCTTCAGCTTTAGGAAAGGTTTTAAGTTTATTTTGTATACCTCTTTTTTTCATGGTTAATGGTTACTTGTTTAGCCCCTCTAGATATTTATATAATTTTTCCGGCCTGGTTAAGAGGCGCCTGGTAAACTTAATAGTTCCGTATTTTTCTGCCTGTCTGCTTTCTTATATTTATTGGCTTACTACTAGCCATGTTGGTCATTATAAAGAAGGGATAATATGGTTTGAACCTCTGTTAGGTTTTTTAAACGGAAATGTCGGACATCTAATTAATTTCCCATTATGGTATTTGACCTGTTTGTTTTCCGCCCAAATACTATTTTGTTTAACGCAAAGGCTGTTAACCAGATATAAGCTTAGGTTAAGTTTTCAAGTTGGTTTTTACTTAGTTTTAGGCTTAACCGGCTATTTAATTAGCAAAATTGCCTATTTACCATGGGGGCTGGATATAGCATTTACTGTACAATTGTTTCTATTTATAGGTTTAAAGTTTAAGGAGCATAAAGTGTTGGAAAATATGAAACCTGTAAGCATGTATACAGTAGGGATTGCACTCATATTCATTTTTACTTTGGTTATTGACTATAATCAAATAGTAAGCGTAGCTACAAGGGATTATAATAATCTTCTAATGTTCTATGTTGGAGGGGTAACAGGTAGTATTCTAATATTAAATCTAGTAAGAATGGCATCTAAATACCGGTTTATTGTAAATCCACTTACTTTTATTGGCAGTAAATCATTATCCATATTGATATTTCATGTGGGGGTTTCATTTATTATTTTAAGTTATGTAGACCACTTTTTGTTTAAGGGTATTGAATTTAATTGGATTGTTAATACAATTGGTGGTGTATTAATTTCAATTATCCTAGGGGAATTGTTACGGAAACACCCTGTATCAAATCTGTTATTTAATGGGAGAAAAGAAAGTTACAAAAAAATTGAGAATAAATCTGTTGAATTAAAAAGTCGTACTGTGTAATGAAATTATAGAAGAGGTGATAACAGTGAAACTAGCATTCATTTCAGATATCCATGGCAATGCGATTGCTTTGGATGCCGTATTGAAAGACATAGAGCATAAAGAAATTGATAAGATTTATGTCCTTGGTGATCTGTGCTATAGAGGACCAGAGCCAAAACGTTCACTTGATCTAGTCAGGTCACTTGATACTGATGTCATCAAAGGGAATGCAGATGAATGGGTGGTTCGTGGTGTTCAAAACGGGGAGGTACCTGAACAGGTTTTCGAAATGATGAATGAGGAAAGAGACTGGACTTACTCTAGGCTTAATTCGGATAGCATCAATTATCTTAGTCAGCTTCCAACAGAGTTAAACCTAGAATTCAGTAACTTCAAAATTCATGCATTCCATGCGACACCTTTAAGTTTGTTTGATGTGGTTCAGCCACATGAGCATGATGATCTAATAGAGGAAAAATTAATGAACCGAGATGCTGGCTTATATATATATGGGCACATTCATAAGCCTTATGTTCGGAATATAAACGGGAAATGTATTGTGAATACGGGGAGTGTTGGCTTGCCGTTTGACGGGCTGAACATGGCTTCATATGTTGTAGTGGATGTTGATAAGGGCAGTTTTCAAGTGTCTATTGTTAGAGTTAAGTATAACGAACATGATGTGATTGGCCAGTTTAGAGAATCAGATTACCCGAATAAAAATATGATGGAAAATATTTTAGCAAACGCCAGAATTTAAGGTGAATTTACGCAGAAGGATTGAATGCCGTGGAATTTTCAAAAAGGGATATGAAGATGCTTCAAGGGATAGCTATTTTATTTATGCTATCCCTTCATTTATTTGCAAGAAAAGATATTGATGGGTTATACGAAACTTTTCCAATGATAAACGATATACCACTTATTTACTATATTGGTCTATTTGGAGATGCTTGTGTCCCAATTTACTTATTTGTTAGTGGGTATGGCCTTTCTGTTAGCCTGGCAAAAGGGAATGTTTTAAACAAAAACATAAAGCGGATATTGAAATTATTAATCAATTTTTGGATTATACTATTTATGTTTATAGGTATTGGGTTTCTCTTTGGCAAAATGGAAGCATTTCCTGGAGGTTTCAGCCAATTTTTGCTTAACTTTTCTTTGCTGTCTAACTCATATAATGGGGCATGGTGGTACTTGCAGACGTATGTCTTATTAGTACTGATGGCAGCACCATTAATTAAGTTAGTTAAGCGAAATAATACTATTATTGTTCTTATGGTTTCAGGGTTTATCTACTTAATCACCTATATACAAAGAATAAAATTTGTGATCGAATTTGATAGTACGGTATTGACCATGCTTAATAATGCTACCGTTTTACTGGGTACCTCACAACTCGCCTTCATTATAGGTATTATTTTTGCTAAGGAACGAATTTATTCCAAGCTCTACAACGCTATTAATGATATTAAATTTAAAAATACGTTGTGTGTTTTGGGTGTGATCATTCTGGTTATTTTCCATGGCATTTTTGAGACGATGTTTGTTGCTCCATTTACGGCTATTTCGTTTATTTGTATTTTTTGTCTTATGGATAAGAAAGAATCTGTACAAAAAGGGTTTGCCTTCTTTGGACGTCATTCATTAAATATCTGGTTAACACACATGTTCTTTTATATATCATTTTTTAAAGTGGCAGTTTTTGCACCTTACTATCCTATTTTGATATTTAGTTGGCTTGTGGTCCTTTGTCTTGTTACCTCCTTTGTTATCAATAGCATTAATGATCCACTTGCACGGGTTATCGATAAGCAATTTATTAAGCTTCCTCTTGATAACAACTTTAGAAGACGTAAAGTTTCTTAAATAAATAACGACAATTTGGCTGTTGCATTTAATAAATAGTTGTAGTATTGTTCTTTATAAGGAACAACACGGGTCATGATAATGGGCATTTGGTGTTCTCAATGAAGACTAAATCAGTGGAGGACGTTATGAGTGCAATCGCTGGAATCTATAATATAAACAAAGAATCTGTGTCACGAGAACATAGTCTTAGCATGATGAAGGCGTTGCAAAAATTCCCCGCGGATGATATTCAAATATGGCAAAAAGAGAATATCTTTTTAGGCTGTCATGCCCAGTGGATAACACCTGAGTCAGTTGGAGAGCAATTACCCTACTATGATTATGAGCGGCAATTATCAATAACTGCGGATGCTATCATTGACAATCGCCAAGAATTGTTTCAGAAATTGCGAATTGATAAAGAAGAAGGAAAAATCATGCCTGATAGCAAGTTAATTTTACTTGCCTACTATAAATGGGGAGAGGAAACTCCTAAGCATTTAATTGGTGACTTTGCGTTTATGATTTGGGATGATAAAGAGCAAAAACTATTTGGTGCTAGAGACTTTTCAGGAACGAGAACCCTTTACTATAGCAATTCTCAGCAGCGATTTGTTTTTTGTACAACAATAGAACCTATATTATCTTTACCATACATAGAAAAGGAATTGAATGAACATTGGCTTGCTGAATATTTAGCTATATCTGGAATGTTTGATACGGCAGATGCTTGGATAACTCCTTATAAAGGTATTATGCAGATACCGCCGGCCCATACAATTTCTGTATATAAGGATAAGGTTAAGTTTAAAAAATATTGTAAGTTGTTTCCCAATAAGCAATTAAAATTAAGTTCAACTGAAGAATATGTTGAGGCTTTTCAAGAAGTATTTCAAGGAGCTGTTACTTCTCGATTACGTACAAATAAAAAAGTGGGTGCACAGTTAAGCGGAGGTTTAGATTCTGGTGCAGTTGTTAGCTTTGCTTCGAAAACATTGCAAGAGCGAGGTCAAAGTTTAAACAGTTTTAGCTATTTTCCTCCAGATGATTTTATGGATTTTACTCCTAAACAATTACTGCCTGATGAGAGACCGTTTATTCGTTCAACGGTTGAACATGTAGGTGGAATAAAAGACCACTACCTAAATTTACCCGGGAGGGATTCCTATTCAGAGATTGACAGCTTTTTAGATATGATGGAAATGCCATATAAGTTTTTTGAAAACTCTTTTTGGTTAAAGGGGATGGCGGAAAAAGCTCATGAAGAAGGAATAGGTGTATTACTTAATGGTGATAGAGGGAATTTTTCTGTTTCATGGGGATCCCCATTAGATTATTACGCTTTGCTATTAAAAAAAGTGAAGTGGGTTACCCTGCTTCAAGAACTAAACCACTATAGTGATAATGTTGGTGGTGCGAGGCTTAGAAGATTACCACAAATCGCAAAAATAGGATTTCCAGTTATCGATCAAATCTTTTCAAAGACTTCCTCTTATAAACTGCCAGTATTAATTAACCCGGAATTTGCAGAAGAAACAGATGTTTTTAGAACCCTTGAAGAGAAGGGAATAAGTAGAAGCAGTACATCAAATATATACAAACAACGAAAAAGACATTTTGAAAATGAATTCTACTGGAATGCAACGAATACATTGTCCACCAAACTGTCGTTACGTTATTCGCTGTGGAAACGTGACCCAACTAATGATATACGTGTTATCAGGTTTTGTTTATCTCTGCCTGAAAATCAATATGTTCAAAATGGGTTTGATCGTGCTCTAATACGAAACTCTACAAAGAATTTACTCCCTGATAAAGTAAGGCTAAACCAGCGGTATCGTGGTATTCAAGGAGCTGATTGGGTTCATAGGATGGCTCCAAATTCGAACACCGCTATTGAAGAGTTAAAACAAATTAGCAGTGATGGCAGAATTTTAAAATATATTGACGGGAGCGTCATTAAGAGTGCACTTTCAAGTATTGAAGGTGAAATGAAAACCGAAAATGCGACTGATCCAAGTTATAAAACTCTAATGAGATGTTTAATTGTATCCAGGTTCATAAAAAAATTCGCCTGAAAGGGGGTGGTGATTTGAAAAAGGATTGGCAACGCCCTGTACTGGAGGTATTGGATGTAAATCAGACAATGCTTGGGGAAGAAGGGGAATTTACTGATGCTGCTTATGATGCGGGTACTCCATTTGAAGACATAACTTTTAGTTAGCAGAGATTGAATGTTGATAAGCGCTTATATTGTTAAAAAAGTTATAAGTGCTTACAACTTTTTTCACCATTGACATGAGGTAAAAAAGGTGGTATAAATTAATTAATGTTCTTAATAAAGAATGCAAAAAAGAGAGTCACTTCTATCTTTTGAGGAATTTTTTTGGTTCATTTGTTCTATTTAATGAACATAGGAGGCCCCCAATGAGTGCAATAATCGGAATTTTTCATGCTAATAAAGATCCTATACCATTTGACCATACGAATAACTTGATGAAATCCCTCTTACAATACCCCTCCGACAATATTAACATATGGAAAAACGATAATATTTTCCTCGGCTGCCATGCCCAGTGGATAACACCAGAGTCAATTGGCGAACAATTGCCATATTACGACTATGAAAGACAGCTAGCAATCACAGCAGATGCTATTATCGATAATCGGGATGACTTGTTTACTATGCTACAGATTGATCAAGAACATAGGAAGTCAATGCCTGATAGCAAGTTAATTCTATTGGCGTATTACAAATGGGGAGAAGAAATGCCGAAGAAACTGCTCGGTGATTTTGCATTTATGATATGGGATGAAAAAGAGCATAAGTTATTTGGAGCAAGAGATTTTTCAGGTGCCAGGACTCTTTATTTCTACCGTAATGAAAGCAAGTTCGCGTTTTCTACGACGATAGAGCCATTATTCACTCTACCGTATGTTGACAAAGAACTGAATGAAGAGTGGCTTGCTGAATTTATAGCAATCCCAACGATGGTCGAAGCGGTTGATATGTTTTCAACGGTTTACAAGTCCATTCAACAGATTCCACCTTCACATAGCATAACGGTTAAGGATGGTAAGGTTTCGTTTTCAAGATATTGCACAATTGAAGTGAATGAAACACTAAAGCTGAAGTCCAACGAAGAATATGAGGAAGCATTCCGGGACGTGTTTCAAAAGGCTGTAAAGGCAAGGGTTCGTACACACGGTGAAGTGGGTTCACACTTAAGTGGCGGATTAGATTCTGGCTCGGTAGTCAGCTTTGCAGCACCAGAGCTTAAAAAGGAAAATAAACAATTACATACTTTTAGTTATATTCCTGAGGATTCTTTTGAAGATTGGACTCCTAATAACTGTATAGCAGATGAATCTCAGTATATTAAAGATACTGTAAGTCATGCGGGCAATATATCTGATAATTATTTAAGTTTTGATGGTAAGGAGCCTCTTTCAGAAATTGATAGTTTTCTTGAGACTATGGAGATGCCATATAAATTCTTTGAAAACTCTTTTTGGTTAAAAGGAATAAATGAAGAAGCCGTGCAAAAAGGGATAAAGGTGATGCTGAACGGGGCAAGGGGGAACCATTCTGTTTCGTGGGGGTCTCGGAGCTTAAATATAGAATATTACGCTTCCTTATTTAAAAAGTTGAAGTGGATAAATCTCTATAAAGAATTAGATTATTACTCCATAAACTTTCATACGGGTAAATCAGATACTCTTCCTATTATTGCCAAAAGGGTATTTCCTGAAATTGCATCACTATTTAAGAAAAGTAAATTTGATGAGGATATGTTATCACAACTAATAAACCCGATGCTGGCTTCAAAAACTAATATCTATGAAAAGTTGCAAAATCTTGGAATAGATATAGCTGGTTCCTCTGAAAAAAATATATATGAAAATAGAATGAATCATTTTAGGCAGCTATATTCTTGGAATAAGAGTGGGACAATAAACACGAAACTTTCTTTACGCTATGGATTATGGGATCGAGATCCAACCAATGATATCAATGTTATAAGTTTCTGCTTATCCTTACCCATTGAACAATATGTCCAGAATGGTATGGGAAGATCTATTATTCGGAGAGCTACTAACAATAGATTACCGGATTCAGTTAGACTAAATCATCAAAAACGTGGAATACAAGGTGCGGATACGCTTCATCGCATGAGTGATAGTTGGTATGACTTCATTGATAATATTGAAGAACTTATAAGTGACCCTACAGTAACTGATATATTTAATATTCATGTGATTAAAAAAGCATTGTCATATATAGAAAGTTATAAGCAACCCGAAACAATATATACCGATGAGTTTAAAATTTTAACGCGAAGTTTAATAGTATACAAGTTTCTAATGAGATTAAAGGGAGGTGATAAAAATGAAGAAGAAATGGCAACAACCTGTATTAGAAATACTTAATATTGAAGAGACAATGGGAGGTAATGGGAAAGGTAACGTTGATTGTTTCGGCGAAGATGATGCTTTTAATTTTCCAGGTGAGATGAATGATGGTCAGTATAAAAAACTCTGTATGGGAAGTTAATTTCACTAGTGTATAGCGCCCTTAGCAAAGTTAAGGGTGCTAAATCCTACTTAGGGGGGCATTGAAAATGATTAACACGTTAAAAAAATTCACATACAAAGCTTTTGGCCTAAGTATTTTCAGTGAATTTTTTTTACCGGAATTACCGCGAATAGACATAGAAGAACATCTAGCCAGTGTTAGCGTACATAAGGCTGATTTAGAAGTATTGTGGTCTGAACTTTCCGAGGCTGATAGATATTTTGTGGTGGAGAAGCATTTCACTATGTTTCATGTGCCAAATACGGCTATTTATTTAATTAAAAACGGGCGGGAGATCTTCGTTTCACCCATTGAAGGTTCAGAGGAAGATCAAATACGTCTTTATATTCTCGGCACCTGTATGGGGGCATTACTCATGCAAAGAATGGTTCTCCCATTACATGGCAGCGCGCTAGCAATCGATGGAAAGGCATATGCAATTGTTGGTGATTCTGGCGCTGGAAAATCAACACTTGCCTCAGCATTATTAAAGCGGGGGTATCAGCTTTTAAGTGATGATGTGATTCCTGTAACTCTATCTGAAGGGAATGTCCCAATCGTTACTCCAGCATATCCGCAGCAGAAATTGTGGCAGGAGAGTCTGGATCAGTTTGGTATTAATTCAGAACAGCTTCGGCCAATAATAGATAGAGAGACTAAATTCGCTGTTCCAGTTCTTGAACAGTTTGCTGAAGAGTCAGTCCCTTTAGCAGGTATTTTTGAACTAATTAGATCAGATATTAATGCGATTGAAGTCAATCAAATTCAGAAACTGGAACGGTTCCATACATTATTTCACCATACATATCGCAACTTCATCATTTCTCGTTCGGGGATGATGGATTGGCACTTCAGTACTTCTGCAAGCGTGGTTAATAAAATAGATTTCCACCGGTTAATCAGGCCGACAACTCACTTTACAGCCGATAAACTAGCCGACGTCATTTTAACTAGAGTTAACAAGAAGGAGGAGATTGTATGATTAAAAACCAAAGCCTTTCGCTTCAACATCTGGTTAGTCAGAAAGAAGGGAACATCGTCAGTGATATGGATGGAGAAAAAGTGATGCTGAGCATTCACAATGGCAAGTATTATAATTTGGGCGAAATGGGCGGCGAGATATGGGAGCTACTAAAGGAGCCAATCACCATCCAAAATCTAATTGCTATTTTAACCGGGCAGTATGATGTCGAACATAGTGAATGTGAAGAGCAGGTCTTGTCTTTTTTAAATCTTTTGGTAGAGGAAGGCATAGTGGAAGCAGCCTAATTAAGAAAGGAACGACCCTCATGAAAAAGTTAGGTGTTTTTTTAAAGTTAAATAGACAGTCGAAGCTACTCTTATTTGAGTCATATTTTTATTTAGGGTGGGCGCGTATTCTTAAAGCCCTTCCATTTGCTAAAGTTGCACCTTCATTGGGGGATATTATGGTGGAAACACCGTTTACGCTGCAGACAGACAATAAAACTATTCTGGCACATATATCCCAGACTATTCAGATCACCAGCCGTTATACGTTTTGGGAGAGTCAGTGTCTTGTTAAAGCAATCGCAGCCATGAAAATGCTGGAACGAAGGAAAATCGCAAGCACGCTTTATCTGGGAACCGCCAAGGATGAGGCTGGCCATTTAATCGCACATGCATGGTTGCGAAGTGGTCCATTTTACATTACCGGTTCAGAGGGAATGGAACGTTTTACTGTTATCAGTAAGTTTGCCAAAAGTGTTTGAGCAGGGAGGATAACTACCAATGGTTAATAAATTCAAGCTTGATCTAACAGCTATACCAAGAGAATTACAGCTTATTTTTGAGTTGCTAAAAAACGATTCACCTGCTCAGCTTATAACACAAAACCCTGAACTGTTTGCAAACATTGATTGGGAACAGTTCATTGATTTAACGATGCATCACCGTGTCTATCCAGTGTTAAGCCCCAAGTTAAAACAGATGGATAACGATATAATTCCTCAATATGTGAAAGAATTCCTCCATAAACAATATAAACGAAATACGTTTCAGATGCTTTATTTAAGTGGTGAAATGGAACAGGTAGGTAGGATGTTTGCTGACGACCACATTCCGCTTATTTTCCTGAAAGGGCCTGTTCTTGCGCATGAGCTATACGGAGACATTTCACTTCGTACCTCAAGTGATTTGGATATGCTGATTCCGATCAATCAATTGGAAAAGGCAGAAACACTTCTTGCAGAACAAGGGTATCAAAAGGATGATTATATTCAAACGGTGCTTAATGACTGGAAGTGGCGGCATCATCATATCACCTTTTTTCATCCGCAAAAAAAGATTAAGCTTGAAGTACATTGGAGGCTGAATCCGGGACCAGGAAAGGAACCAAGCTTTAATGAACTGTGGAAGCGAAAGTGCATTAGTAAACTTACGAGCTTTCCAGTTCATGTTCTCAGCAAAGAAGACATGTTTTTATTCCTTGTGTCTCATGGGGCACGCCATGGCTGGTCCCGTATGCGGTGGCTGGTCGATATTGGTGAATTACTCCATCAGCAACTGGATTGGCAGCTAACCAAACGTTTAATAAAAAAATACCAACTATATCAAACTGTAGGGCAAGCGTTAATTTTAGTAGAACAGCTGCTAGATAATAAGCTTACTAGAGGGATGAAAGCATTAACCACTCATACCTGCCCAAAGAAGTTGGCGCAAAAGGCACTATTTTATTATAAACAACAGGTCAACTTACATACCGATCCTGTACCTGAAGCCATTGCCAGCTTTCATAAACAATATTTATTTTCGTTAATGAGTACACAGCAAAAATTAATTTTTATGATGAGCTTACTTTATCCATATCCAGAAGATGAGAGCACATTACCATTACCAAAGGCATTCCATTTTCTCTATTTTCCATTGCGTCCATTGTTGTGGGCCTGGAGAAAAACAAGAAAGCATGCTTTACCCTAGGGGGAATTTCAAATGAAACATGTAGTTTATTTTTTAAAACAAATTCATGCGTATTCCGGTAAGATCCTGTATATTAACCTCTTTGCGATGATAGGCATCGGGTTACTTGAAGGGATAGGGATAATTTTACTGATTCCCTTAATTAGCATGAGTGGGATAGTTGATATGGATGCTGGAGGATCGCCATTGTTAAGTATGTTTAGTTTTCTGCAGGATATTCCAAGTTCATTTGGTTTGCCGTTAATTTTAGCGATATTTGTGCTTGTTGTTGTCGGGCAGAATGTTATGAACAGGCAGTTAACCGTAAAAAATACAGTTATACAGCAAGGGTTTTTAAGGCATATGCGAATGGAGACTTATCGATCGTTACTTCATGCAAACTGGGATTTTTTCATTAAACAACGAAAATCTGACCTTATCAATATATTAACAGCTGAAATAGCCCGTGCGAGTGCTGGTACATACTCATTTTTACAATTTGCTGCTTCACTTGTATTTACGCTAATCCAGATCGGGCTTGCATTCTGGCTTTCACCGAATATAACGGTATTTGTATTACTTTGTGGATTAATACTTATCTTTTTTAACCGGAAGTTTCTTAAACGATCGCTTGCCCTAGGAAAAATGAACTTTGAACTGGGAAGAAGTTATCTTTCAGGTATTACTGATCAGGTTAATGGAATCAAGGATATCAAAAGTAATACATTGGAAGATTCCAGATTAGACTGGTTTGGTTCGATAACGGAGAAAATGCAGAAGCAGCAAGTGGATTATACGAGATTGAAAACAACCTCGCAATTATATTATAAAATTGCATCTGCAGTTCTAATTGCTGTATTTATTTATATTGCGGTAACCATGTTTAGCGCGCAGGCAGCTCAACTTATGTTAGTTATTGTCATTTTTTCAAGGCTTTGGCCCAGAGTTGCAGGGATCCAGTCTTCTATGGAACAAATTGCAACAACGATCCCATCCTTTAAAGCTGTAAATGCGCTTCAAAAAGAATGTGAGACAGCTAGAGAATTTGCGATGGCTGGGAATCAGAATGTCCAGTCGCTAGCTATTAGAGAAGGCTTGCAATGTGACGGTGTTTATTTCCGATATAACCAAAATGAACCCCACTATGCGTTGCGGAATATCAACTTAAGCATCCCTTCCAATCAAATGACCGCATTTGTCGGGCGTTCTGGTGCAGGAAAAAGCACATTAATCGATATACTGATGGGACTTAACCAGGCCGAAGAAGGGCAGGTGTTAATTGATGGAGCTCCCTTAACGAGTGACAATCTTCTATCATTAAGGCGGTCGATTAGCTATGTGCCACAGGATCCGTTTCTCTTTAATACGAGTATAAGGGAAAATTTATTGTTAGTAGAGCCAGATGCGAATGAACAGCAAATGTGGGAAGCATTGCAGTTCTCCTCAGCCGCTGAATTCGTCAACGGACTTCCAGACGGTATTGATACATTGATTGGTGACCGGGGGATTAAGTTATCTGGCGGCGAAAGGCAACGTCTTGTATTGGCGCGTGCAATTCTGCGTAACCCGTCTATTCTAGTGCTGGATGAAGCGACAAGTGCACTTGATACGGAAAATGAAGCGAAAATCCAGGAAGCGCTGGATAGGCTAAAAGGGAAGATGACCATTATCGTAATCGCGCATCGTTTGTCGACTATTCGGAATGCGGATCAGGTTGTTGTACTGGACGAGGGAGAAGTTATCCAAAAGGGTGGATTTACGGAGCTGGCCAGAGAAAAAAGAAGCACATTCAGCTATCTGTTGCGAAATCAGACAGAAGTAACACAATAATGAGCATTGGGGCGGGGTATCATTGAAGAAGATTGGAGGCAGAATCTTACTAGGGGCTTTGCTCGGTATTTTCATCTTTATTGGTTATATTGTTTGGGATAACAATCGAATTACCGTCACAGAGGAAGATATCGCAATTGATGATATGCCAAAAGAGCTTGAAGGCTTCCGGATTCTTCAG
>JBDNGJ010000097.1:0-2769 GCA_041689365.1 Virgibacillus sp. | reverse complement strand
CTTCATTTATTCATTGCTGTGGATTTATAACTCTTAATTATGGAAACAATAATAGCAACTTTCTTCCCTCTATCATATTTTCTACATATTGTTCATTGTATTTATCTCTAAAGTTAACATTGGTTTGTTATTTTTTGAGGCAACCACAGGATTTTGTTTCTTCTGTGGTTAAATAAACACCTTTTACGTCTTTGTAATTGCCACAGTCACACATACAGTTCCACACAATGCGTTTATTCTGACGGTGTTCCAATTGGCTTAAGACCGTTAATCTTCCAAACCTTTTTCCAGTTAGATTGCTTACCTTTTTAGTAGGTTCTATATACCCGTGTGATCTACTGTGTTCAAGTTTATTGTAAAGATCTAATTTAGTTTTTTTCATTTTATCACCTTTAAATCTTCAAAATGTAATTATAAATATCTATATTACTTTAGGGTTGAGGCTCGTTGATTAGGATCTTTCCATATGATAGTCTTTTTAGCCCGCAACTCTTACCAATACAGGATAATTTTAATGCTTATGAATGAATAAATACTATACGCCTTGTTATAGAAAGAGGAAGCTTTTATCGGAAAGCTAAATATTCAAAGTTAAGCTAACGGGTGCAATAGTTGAATAACTTTTTGCCTCTTTTCTTCTAGAATTGGGCCATTTAACTTTTGCGATGAAATACATATAGGTGTGATGGAGTTTCCACGAGACAACATAATGAGCCTGCTGGCAACCATGATGTGGCATTATCATCTTCTAAAAGAACTGGTAGGACTAGAAGATATGGCCGAGAAAAGGTTTTTGATGGTACTGTTAAATAAAATAAATACATAATATCACGTATGTATTGAGATGAGGTAGGTTGAACCTACCCCATATTTTCATATGCTAATTGTCCTATATACGGTAGAATGGTTATAGTTGATAGTAGAAAAGGTTGTTTTTAATGTCAGATATAATTGTTAATCCATACGCAGTATCATCACAATTAGTCGGGGTTATCCCTAAACAAATACCAGTTCATTACTCGTTGGAATGTAGTTCGTATGAAGTATATATGCCTCCTGGTGTGCTTAAACATTTAAAGAAGCAAGGTCATTGGAACGATTTCATGACACACCACCAAGATTTACCTAATATGATATCAAATCCAGATTATGCTGGACAAAATCCAAAAGAGCCTAAAAGCGTTGAATTGTATAAGCAAATGGGAGATAACATATTAATCGCAATAAAGTTAAATCCTGCTGCAGAACCGTTCCTTGGTACATTTTTTGTTCTAAAAAATGGAGAAAGTAAGATAGAGGGTCGTTTAAAATCAGGTCGTATTTATCCGTTTTCATTTTTTAAATAAGATGTAGACAAGTGTATCGAAAAGTTACTGCATGTTTACAAATGTAGCAATATGGGGTAAACTATTAGTATAGAAGAATAATATAAAGTAATTTCAAGCATAATATTAAGGAGTAAAGGTTTTTGAGGTGGGAAAGGTACCCCACGCGCTACAGTTAGCTGTAGTTACCAGAGATCAGGATTGCCGCCCTGCTTTAACCTTTACTATGAACGGTAGCCCTTTCTTTCGAGAAAGGGCTTTTTCTTGTTTTTAGAGTGTCCTTTAATTATGGACACTCTTTTTTTATTTAATCCTGATGTGTTTTCCTACCTCAAAGCAATGTTACAGCGTTACAACTCAAAAAAGAACCTTAAGGAAGTCTAATCTCTTGAGAAATAGGCATATGTAATAGTGTTACAGCGTACACATGTACAAAGGCAACAACGTATAGTGTAACACTGTTAGTGAGATTCCATTAAAAAATTCAGGGTGAAACCAAAAGGGGAGAGGTAAGAGTGATTAAATTAGATATGAGAAAAACACAAAATGAATTACATGGAAATAAAAAAGTTCGTGTTAATGCTTCACTAGATCAAGACACCCATAACAAATTAAAAAAGTTGTCCATTTCTTGTGATATGACTAAAACATTGATGGCTTATGAAATTATTAAAATAGTTGTGAGCCACACGGATTTTATTGAATTTTTACAAGAGAAATATAACAAGGACGATCAGTACAGAGTTATACCAGTCAGACAAGATGGTAAAACACATTATTAAGCGTACTTATTAAGGTTTTTCCCTATACGCTTGTATTTCTTCCAACAATTTGCACACATTCCTTCACGTTTACGGCTATCATTGGTAGTTTTCTTTCCGCACCAATTACATTTTTTCATATGGTAACCCCCATTGTTAGATTATTAGATTGCTATTATCAGCATTGACAAGGAGTTTTTATTTAATACATAAAAGGGCCCCTACAAATTGCAGGGCCTAATTTTCTTCTGGTATGTATTGTATTAAATCATTTAATGTACATTTTAGAGAATCGCAAATTATCATAAGGGTTCCTAATTTAACAGAATCTACATTTTCGTTGTTCACAAGAATTGTAATAGGTTTTAGTTTTTTTAGACATTCACTTATCGTTTTTTCCCTCTTTTTAGCGAGGAGTTAGGCTTTTTATCCTTCATTATTTTAAATATTACCCCATTGGTAGATGTGGTGGAGACAAGTGGTAAATATTGTGGCAACCACTGGTAAAAAAGATGACAGAAGTGGTACATTCTTATGGCCGTAATCATCTTGCTCTCTTTTTTCTCAAATGCTCGATTAAAGCAAAAATAATTTTATCTTCCACGTTTTCGTAATTCTGATCCATCGGAATACGTTCTCTTCCAAATAAAAAAGCATCCAAAAGATAAAGTATTCGGGGCTTT